>JAPUIL010000793.1 GCA_027297085.1 Verrucomicrobiota bacterium
GAAATACACCCGAACGTATTTTGGGCGGATGCCTTGGCGTTGGTTTAAAGCTCAGGCCATCCAGGAAAGTCATTTACAACCCCGCGCGGAAAGCCCGGTAGGCGCAATGGGATTGATGCAAGTTATGCCTGCTACTTTCCAGGAGATACGCAGAGAGTTGGGATTGAGCAATACTCCTTATGATCCGGAAACTAACATCAAGGCGGGTATCCACTACAATCTGAAATGTTTTAATTTCTGGATCGAAAATCGCAGTTTTAGTGAAAAGCTGAAGTTGATGTTTGCTTCCTACAACGCAGGACCGGGAAATATCCTCCGGGCCCAACAACAAGTGCGCCGGACCCAAGTCTGCGACGGCAAGCATTGGGACTGCATTCAGCAAGGGCTGCCCGAGGTCACCGGTCGTCATTCCCAGGAGACCATCCAGTATGTCGAAAAAATCGAGGACTACTACCGGGTTATACAATAAAATACCCGGCACGATGGCCGGGTATTGGCTTAAGCAATATAGAGTAAAACTCTGAAAACACCTTAGAACCTTTTCGGAGACAAGGTCGACCAAATTTGTCGATAAGAAAAAATCTTTTCTCGCTGGTCGCTTGTTTTGGAGATGGCGGCTCGGAAATTTGGGTAGTTGATGTGGTCAAACGTGGCAGCTAGAAGGCGCCGTGCTGAACCGCGTTTAAGACTAATCGAATAGCGGTAATCAGGCTCATCCGATTCAAGGACTTCTGTCTTGAATGTTACCAGAGAAGCGAGGTTTTCGAGGTCCTTTTTACGTCGCGCTCGAATCCGTAGGTAGGAAGGATCCTCATCTTCGACGACTGAAAACAGTCCATGTTGAGTCATTAACCACATAATTGATGACTCTAGATGGTGTTAAGGCTTAAACAATCTTTTTCTATCGGTCATTTCCGAAGGTGGATCATGATTTTGGATACGATAGCAACCATGACTGAACTTCTTCTATGGATTTTCGCACATCGAAGAGGGACCGATGCTCTTCTCGCATAAAGCGATCGCGAATGCAGTTATCGAAAAGCTCCACAAACGGGTCATAGAAACTCCAAAGATTGGCTATGCATATGGGTTTGTTGTGAAGCGACAATCGTTTCCAGGTGATGATTTCCATCGCTTCCTCGAAAGTGCCGCAACCACCTGGTAAAACCACAAATGCGTCAGATTCCTTTTCCATCCGCGCTTTGCGTTCATGCATGGTGCTCACCTGAATGAGTTCAGTGACGCTTGTGTGCGCCCATTCGCGTTCTACCATGAATTCAGGGATGATACCCACAACCTTCCCTCCATGATCAAGGGCGCCGTCCGCCAACCTTCCCATCAGCCCAATACCGCCACAGCCAAAAACAGTGGTCAGGCCCTCCTTGGCAAGAAATTGACCCAGAGAGTACGCACTTTCCAGAAAGGTCTCACTACAATCTGGGGAAGAAGCACAATAAACACAGACCCGTTTAGCCATGGTCAGGGTTAAAAGGAAGCCTGGGGAAATTGGCAATGTTAGATAGAGAAGAAGTGGCGAAAAGAATTGCAGAGTCTCTGTTTTATTAGGCACTTTCGGAAGGTGCTGAAACGTTGGATGGCAGTTAAACGATTTCCCCTTTTGTTATATTTCGGGTGCGTTTATCTTTTAGTATCTGTACCATTGCAGGCATACCACTTGGGAATGCTGGGCGAGGCGCCTGATTGGAGTGAACTGGATGAATATCAGAAATCGATGAGTCGCTCGGAGTTTGAGGAGGCGCTCAATACGGTCTATTTGCCTTATGGTTTCGATGACAATTGGATTACCATTTATCCCGGGTATGCGCTCATTCGAACAGACGGGCATGATCCCGCAGCCAATTACAAATTGCATTTCGCACCTAGGGTTCAGTTTGAGGAAAAATCGGATGAATCAGTATCCGAATCCAACGCAGAGGATGGTCCCGCGCTCAAAGGCTTGGTCATTGCGATCGATCCCGGCCACATAGGTGGCGCTTTTTCCGAGATGGAGCGCAGACATTTCCAAATTGGCGAAGATCCACCCGTCAAAGAAGGTGACCTGACTCTGCAGGTTTCCAGAAAGCTGGTTAGAAAATTGGAAGACTTGGGCGCTCGCGTGAGGTTGGTCAGGTCAGATTTGCAACCAGTGACACAAAAACAACCAGAGGATTTTTTTGATGAAGCCGAGGCCATCGAGCAACGGATCTGGTTGGAGTCGCAAAGTATTTTCCTGAATAACACTCCCTGGGTTACACAATGGTTTCAAAACCGAATCAAAGAACGCGCGGAAATGTTGTTCTATCGTGTCAGCGAGATTCAGACCCGAGCCAAGATCATAAACGAACAAATTAAGCCGGACCTGTCCCTTTCTATTCACTTCAATGTGTCTCCCTGGCCTGATATTACCGAACAGGTATTGCCTGCAGAAAATCACATGCACGTGCTGGTCAACGGAACCTATACGCCTGATGAGTTGGCCCTGGATGATGTGCGGTTGCACCTTTTAAAGAAACTGCTATCCAGAAACCATGAGGTTGAAATTCCGCTCAGTGAATCTGTAGCGAATGCCTTGGCCGGGATTACTGGATTACCTCCATTTACTTATGGCGGTAGTAATGCGTCCAACCAGGGAAATAGTAAGTTTCTCTGGGCGAGAAATCTCCTGGCAAACAGATTATATGAAGGCCCGGTTGTTTTTCTTGAGATCTATTGCACGAACTCAAAGGAGGCTTACCAGCGTATCCAAATGGGTGATTATGAAGGATTAAAAGAAGTCAATGGTTCTATGAGGCCCAGTTTATTCGCCGAATATGCGGATGGCATAGTGCAAGGTCTGGTTGACTATTATTCTCGAGGTCAGTAAAATAACATTCATCTTTGAAACATTTCGGTATTCACAGAGTTTCTTCTTACTGAGTCCAATCTTACCTAACCCCAATAGTTATGCGCACAAAATCGCCCTATTACAGGATCTTCGGCCTCACAACTTTAGCCGCGGTTCTCTTTGTGGGACCCATCAGCGCGGAAGATGACAAACCGAACTCTCGATATTCCAATCGGACCCCGTCAAACCAAAGTAACTCCGGGCAATCCAGCCGCTGGGGTGATCGCCTTAATCAACTCAAACAGCAGCAAAGCAGGGGGTCTTCTTCGTCCTCTTCTTCCTCCAATTACCGAAACACGAAGACTCATAGTGGAAGTAACACGCAAACTGGATCCAACGATATAGGTCGTGGAAACCGTGACTTTGGAGGTTCCAGAAGCGGAAATGATCGGGATAATAGTAATCTCAACCGCACTGGCGGAACGTCCCGTCCGGAACGAAATACTGGCAGAATAATCGATCATAACCGCGACCGGGACAGAATCAGAGGAATCGGAGGCACCTCTCATCCAGATAGAAATTATGGCAGTGTCATAGACCACAATCGGGACAGAAACCACGGCAGTGATTACGACCGTGATCGAAACTTTGGCAACGACCACAACCGCGACCACAATTACGGATCTGGAAACTCCTATAATCACGATCGGGATTCTGGGCGCAGCATTGATCACAACCATTACTTGAATTCCAGAAGTGGGAATTATAGCATTTACGGATCAAACCATGATTACTATCGAGACCGTAATTATTATGGCCATGACCCATATGGTTATAACTCCAGTCGGTACTCTAGCAGTCGTTATTACAACAGACGTTCATCTATTTACCCCATTTATGGTGGAATCGTTTTAGGCACCCTTCCCAGCCAATACGGGAGTTATGTAGAAAGTCAAAAGTATGGGAGCGGGAGTTCTTCCTTGGGATATGTAGTGTTTTATGAGCACGCCGGCTATCGAGGCGATAATCTCGAACTTCGTGCAGGACAAAGCATCTTTAATTTGAGGGATTTCAAAAAAAGTTTTTATTCCACGTTCAATGATCGAATCTCATCCTTTAGAGTTTTTGGGGAGGTGACTGTTATCCTTCATCGAGATGCGTATTTCAAAGGAGATAATGTTTATCTGTATGGGAGTGTAATTGATTTTACCGAAGATGGATATCTCAGGAAATTTAACGATGAAGTGTCTTCTATTGAGATTGTACCCGGAATTTTTGATGAGCATCATAATGTGCCGGCAACTGAAGGTGGCTACGGGAACAGCGCTTATGGCTCGATCCAAGCTCCTGTTGGGCTAGAAGCTTCAAGTTATCCAAATTACCAAAGTTCGTCGACTGGCGCTCCTGTAATTCTGGACCGTTCCTCATCTCCCGGTCGCTCCCAATCAGTTGCCAGAATCTTCCTCTACGATCAGCCAAACTTTCAGGGTAACCAATTCGTAATGCTACCCGGATCCGCGGAGGTTGATTTATCCAGGTTATCAAAAGGAGGAGTTGGTACCTGGGATGATTCCATTGCCTCCATTCGTGTGGAAGGCGGCGCGGAGGTATTTTTATATACGAATGCGGAGTTTAGGGGGGAAGGCATTGCGCTGAACGAAAGTGTGCCGGAAATCTCTGCTGGAAATGGTCTTAATGCCTTTGCTCAAGAAATTAGTTCCGTCGTGGTAAACGCGGCGCCCTAATAAGGTATTAAATCTTTTAGGAGTAACGCCAGGCCTGTTTTTAGTAAAACACATCGAACCGCATGGTTATCTTGCGAATCCGTAAGCGGGCGGTCTTGATCTACTTCCAATAGGTTCATGACGGCTTTCGGATGGTGTCCAAGAGAGCTTGTACGTTTTCCAGCTTGGCATCTTTGTCAATGCCATGGCCCAGATTAAATATATGTCCGGGCCGATCACGCATCGCATCCAGAATCTTCTGGGTTTCTTCGCGTGTGATAGCGGGAGTTCCGTTAAGAACAAGCGGGTCTAAGTTCCCTTGGATGGCAATGTGAGATGGAATTTGTTGAGCCATGTCCCCGATATCAACCGTCCAATCCAGGCCAATGATCTGTGCGCCTGTTTCACATAAATCCGGCATGTGTTCAGCGCAGCCTTTGGCAAAAAGAATCACCGGTATTTGGTCGCGAATAGCCTCAATGATTTTGCGGATCCATTTCAGGGATCCTTCGAGGTAGTCCTTGCCTTTAAGAACACCTCCCCATGAATCAAAAATCTGGACCGCATCCACCCCGGCGTGGATTTGCATTTTAAAGTAACTGATGAGTGCATCCGTGACCTTCTCCATGAGCGCCTCAAAGTCGCCCCTACTATTCCGATACAAATCCAAAACTAATCTATAATCTCTCGAGGAACCTCCTTCTACCATGTAGGTGCCCAGGGTCCAGGGAGAGCCGGCAAAACCCAGCAATGCCCTTTGGTCACCCAGCTCCTTACGTAGAATCTCCAGTGTGGATTTTACGTAATGCAGGCGTTCCGTTACGGCCTCACTGGTCAATCGGTCGATATCAGTACGTGAGCGGACGGAATAATCCATCGCAATTCCCCCTTGCTCACGAAAGGAGTAGGGTTGTCCCATGGCCTCCGGAATGACGAGAATATCGCTGAAAAGGATGGCTGCATCGTAGTCAAACCGTCGAATGGGTTGCAGGGTCACTTCTACAGCGAGTTCGGGGGTTTGAGCCAGCTCCAGAAATGAATACTGCTTCTTAAGCTTGAGATATTCGGGCAATGAACGGCCGGCCTGTCGCATCAGCCAGACTGGAGTTCTGTCAACCAACTGGCAATGAGCAGCAGCTAGAAACCTTTCCCGGTAGGTCATGGTGTGGTGGGAATCCATACTAGCGGTTGAGAAAAGGAGGCTGCCTGGAAATTGCCAAACAAAAATCAACCCTTCCCAAGCAATCCCAGCCAATCGCGTGGCTTCAGGTAGATTTTGTAAAGTTCTTCTTCTTTGGACCCTCGCTTGGGATGCCAGTCATACTCCCAGCGGGCTAATGGCGGAAGGGACATCAGTATCGATTCTGTGCGACCGCCCGATTGAACACCGAACTTTGTCCCGCGGTCCCATAAGAGATTAAACTCCACGTAACGCCCGCGGCGGTACAGTTGGAATTCCCGTTGTGGCTCGGTCCAGGCTTCATTTTTTCGGCGTTGGACGATTGGAATGTAGGCCGGAATGAAATGATCGCCCACTCGTTGCATGAGTTGAAAACTGTAGCTGAAGTCTTTTTCGTCGAAGTCATCGAAAAAAAGACCACCGATTCCACGCTGTTCGTTGCGATGGGGAAGGGTGAAGTAGTCGTCGCACCATTGCTTGAATTTCGGGTAGTAGTCTTCACCTGCTAGCTGGCACGCTTCACGGACCGACTGATGCCAGAGTATAGCGTCCTCTTCATAACCATAGAAGGGAGTGAGGTCAAACCCGCCACCAAACCACCATATCGGATCTGCGCCCTCGTTTTCTGCATAAAAAAACCGCACATTGGCGTGGGCGGTTGGCACGTGTGGATTGAAAGGGTGAATGACCAGGCTCACGCCCATGGCTCGAAATTTGCATCCAGCCAACTCAGGTCTGATAGCGGTGGCGGATGGGGGAAGCTCGGTTCCCCATACATCGGAAAAATTGACTCCAGCTTTTTCAAATACTGAACCCTCCATGGCACGGGTCCTGCCTCCTCCTCCCTGTTTCCGTGACCAGGCATCTTCCCGGATGTTCAAAGAGGCATCTTCTTTTTGCAGCGCCTGGCAAATGCGGTCCTGGAGATCCAGCAAGTAGGACTTCACGCGGTGGGGTTCGGGACGATTGGATGAGTCGCTCATTTTTCGGGATGAATCGATTAGCTTTGAACACATTCTGTGTCCGGTGAATACGTCTACTCAACTCCCAAAAAAAATGGCGGCCCGGATAGGCCGCCATTTTTCATTTAAAAATGAAAATTCTATCCCTTTACTTTACGATTCGGCAGGTACTGGGGTTTATTGAGCAACACGGCCAGGCTGGAAGTGAAGTCTTTCGTGAAATCGCGGGCCTTGGCCGACTCAGCGCACATTTTGTACAATTTTTCAAATTCACGCTTAAATGCTGCTGGCAGCCGCTCCATTTCAAAATACCAATCTTCATCTTCCTTTGGTTTTTCCAGAGGCGTGATTTCCAGATAGGTCTTAGTTGAATCTGGGATCACATCGAGCAAGTAGCATTTGGCCAATTCAGCCCTTTCGCCGATGTCTTCAGAACATTCAGCTATGATGGACTCCAAATGTTGTTTGGTAATAGCTCGAAAGTTCTGATGAAGGTAGTTGTGAATTTGCGATGGTGTCAGGTTGGTGCGTTTAGCCAACTCAACTTGGTTTATACCATTCTTTTCCAGAATGATACGTAGACGGGTAGAGAATAAACTCATTTGACGGTGCAACTTTGGGTTTCTAGTAACGTAACAACTTGTTTCCAGGAAGGAAACGGATCTTGAGTCTTAACTTAAGAGACAGAAAATTACAATCATGAATTTATTAAAAAATAACCAAGGAATCTGCTAGGTAAAATCGGCAGCAATTTTTAATCAGTATAGAAACTATGCTAATGCAGACTTGGGAAAGGGTTTTGGACCTGATTTCCCAGTAATTCTTCCAGTTTGATTTCGATTTGGCCCAGGATTGTTCCGTCATCCAGGCCGTTTTCAGCCCTTAACTCATTCACCGAAGAGCCATGCGCCACAAACAGGTCGGGCCAACCGATCCTGAGAACGGGAAGATTCAAATTTTGGTCATTCACTGCCTCCAAGACTCCACCGCCGAATCCTCCACTTAAAACGTTGTCCTCAAAAGTTACAATTAACCGGGCTTTTCCTGCCTGGTAATTGAGCAATTGTTTGTCCAGAGGCTTGGCAAATCTTGCATTGACGACTCCGATACTCTGATCAGTTTTTTCGGATAGTATGTCAGCCAGCCGTTGGCAATCGGCAACCCACGGACCAAGAGCCCAGAATTGAACGTCTGTTCCCTCCCGAACCACCTCGGCTTTTCCTTTTTCGATGAAAACGGGTTCCTTTTTGATTTCTGTGCCTTGGGCAGCACCACGAGGCCAGCGAATAAAAGTAGGTACCCGGTATTCGAGTGCGGAATATAACATGTCGACTTGCTCATCCTCGTCTTTGGGTTGCATCACCACAGCACCGGGAAGGCAGCGCAGGTAAGATATGTCAAACATCCCGTGGTGAGTAGGT
>JAPUIL010000794.1 GCA_027297085.1 Verrucomicrobiota bacterium
TTGATGATTTCCGGGTGCATGGGGCTGATCCATTTGCCGGCCAGTTCCGGTGCAAATACTTTGCCTCCATCGGCCATCCTGGCTTCAATCACGCCACGGGCGAACATACCCGGTTTGAGCCGTTTATGTGTATTGGAAACATTGACACGTACGGATACGGTGCGGGTTTTGCGATTTACCTCAGGTTCGATGAAGGCGATCTGCCCATGGAAAATTTCGCCGGGAAAGGCCTCGACAGTGAATTCAACGTTTTGAGCATAATGCAGCCAGGGCAGGTCGGACTCATAGGCGTCAAGGTAGAGCCAGAGCCGGCTGAGATCGACAATGGTAAAGAGGGGTTCACCGGTCTTTATGTAGTCGCCTTCTTGGACGTTTTTGGAGACCACCACTCCGCCTACCGGTGCCCGTAACACAAAGTGATCGCTGGCTCCTCCATGTTCGAGTATCGCATCAATCTGGTCGGGCAGCAGATCCCACAGGCGAAGTTTTTCACGCGCGACTCTGGCAATCGAGCTCTCCGGGTTGCTGGCGTGGGCCGTGAGCAACTCCCTTTGAGCGGTGAGGAGTTCAGGGCTGTAAACCTTGGCGAGGTCATCTCCTTCCGCGACCTCAACGCCCGTAAAGTTCACAAAGAGTTCGTCGATCCGGGCGGGAAATCGTGCGGTCAGAGATTTTACTTTCGTCTCATCGTATTCAAGTTTTCCTACCAGGTGGATTTTCTCCACTGGGTACGTACGGGCAAGCACTGTTGTCTGGATATCCGCCAGGGCACGTGAGCTTTCACTCATGCTCAGTGTGCGGGGGCCGTCGTCGCCACCGCCACCCTTGACGAGAGGTATAAGATCCATGCCGCAGATCGGACACGCTCCTGGTTCCGGCAGCTGGATTTGCGGATGCATGGAGCAGGTCCAAAGGGTGGACTCATCTTGTCCATCCACACTGGTTGTATGTTGTGCCGAAGTGTTGTAGTCCGGAGAAGGCATGAGGAAACGGCCCACGAGCAGACCGATCAGCATGGCAACTATTCCGGTTCCAATAAGGGTTATTAAGGATTTTTTATTCATGACTTTGGGTCGGGTTAAATGTTTCTAGAATGGGTTGATTGGCCAGCGATTGGATGGTGATGCGTTGTTGCCAGGCATCGGTTGCAGCCCGCCGGTGCAGAAGCTGTAATTCAAGGAGTGAGCGTTCGCTATCGATTACCTCGAGGATTCCGGTTCGACCTCCCTGGTAACTGCTCTGGCTGATTTCCACTGCCTGCCTGGCGAGTCCCAACAGCTCTTCGCCGTAGAGTTTCAAGCGGCGATTGGCGTTGTCAAGTTGGGCGAGGCCTACACTGAGTTCGGCCCTCAGGGAGTTGAGCCGGCTTTCATATTCATTTTCGATTGCGCGTTTGCTGGCGAGGGCTTCATCGCGGCCCGCCGAGTTTTTTTCTCCCCATATAGGAAGATTGATTGCGACGAAAAGGCTCCACGGGTCATTACCGGCCCCGGGAGTCGTGGGATTCACAAGCGGAGCTCCCACCTGAATGTAATTGAGACCCAGGGTGAAGTCGGGCGATCTTTCCAGCCGGGCAATTTCCCGCCGCGCATCGGCGCTGGCGATTTTGCGTTTCAGCATTTCCAACTCGGGGTTATTGGTTTCTATGGCTTGGCTCAAGGTGTATCCATTCAATGATTCGATCGCGGGCGCTTCCCAGTTCGGCCAGGGGAGAATAGTTTCCGCAGGCAATGCCAGAAGCTCACTTAACTTTGCCGACTGAGCCAGTCGACCTTGTTTGAGGGACTCGAGCTTGTCGGTCATCTTGCCCAGTTCCACCTTCAAGCGCAGGAGTGCATTGAGGTCCCCGCCGGCCTTTACCTTTTCCTCGACGATGGGTTCGAGCTCTTCAAGCAGATTCAGGTTTTCACGGGTAAGCTCGATCTCTTGCCCAGTGAAAGCGTATTCGTAATAACTGATCGATACCAAACGCGCCAGCATCAGCTGCTGGTTCTGGTAGGCGTACCATAGAGCTTCGGCTTCGGCGGAAGCCATGGTCTCTTTGCTGCTCAACTTGCCGAACCAGGGAATGCGCTGGCTGAGCATAAAGGTATTTTCCTGAGGTCCGGTTCGTGTTTGCACAGACTCCACAAAGTGAGTCACCTGAAACATGGGGTCGGGAAGGGAGGATGCCTGCGGTATACGCCTCATGCCTGCGTCGTAGCGCGCTTCAAACGCCTTCAATTGCGGGTTGGCCGCCTGTGCGCGTTGGAGATAGGATTGCAGGTCGGTTGCGGTGAAGCTACTCGATTGCCCCCATACATTTAAACCTAGGCCGAACGCGGTCAGCCAATACAGAAGCGGCCGGTTGATTAAAATTTTCTTAATGGAGTTCATGTCAGTTGGAATTATAGATTTCGAAAGTTTAGAGCCCGAAGTCTGAGTGAGTTCAGAATCACCGAAACAGAGCTGAACGACATCGCTGCACCTGCGATAATCGGGCTGAGAAGAATACCAAAAAACGGATACAAAATACCGGCTGCGATTGGTACGCACGCGGCATTGTAGAGAAAGGCGAAGAATAGATTTTGCCGGATGTTTCGCATGACAGCTCGGCTCAGACCCAAGGCGCTGGATATTCCCAGAAGGTCGCCCTTAACCAGGGTGATGCCAGCGCTTTCTATGGCAACATCCGTGCCGGTTCCCATGGCGATCCCCACATCGGCAGCCGCCAGAGCCGGAGCGTCGTTAATGCCGTCACCAGCCATCGCGACTTTGTGCCCTTCAGCTTGTAGTTGTTTTACAATACGTTGCTTGTCTTCTGGCGACGTTTCAGCGTGAACCTCGTCGATGCCGAGTATTTGAGCTACGGCGTTGGCAGTCTTCCTGTTATCGCCTGTGCACATAACGACCTTTATATGTTTCGCGTGAAGTGTCCGAATCGCCTTTTGGGTCGTTTTCTTAATGGGATCGGCGATGGCTATTATACCCAGCAACCCGGACCCTCGAGAAATCCAGATTACCGTTTTCGCTTCCGACTGTAGGACGTCGGCGAGCGTACTCATGGAATCTGGAACTGTGGCTCCGGTTTCCATGATGAACGATTGTTTGCCGACCCGGACTTCTTCATTGCCAATGGTTGCTGATACTCCACCTCCGGTCGTGCTGTTGAAGTTCTCGGCTCTTTCAAAGCCAATTCCTTTATTCCTCGCATGGTCAACCACTGCCCGGGCGAGCGGATGCTCGGAGGACTCCTCCACAGCTGCAGCCGAAGCCAGTAAGATTTGCGCCTGGTTTTCAGAAACTGGGACAACTTCCAGAACCGCGGGTTTCCCTTCTGTCAGTGTTCCCGTCTTGTCTGTAATCAAGTGGGTAATTTTTTCAGCCTCTTCAATGGCCTCTGCGCTTCTGACGAGGATTCCATTTTGTGCCCCTTTACCAATCCCGACGGTAATGGACATAGGAGTGGCAAGGCCCAGCGCGCAGGGACAAGCGATGATGAGGACTGCCACTGCATTTACCAGTGCGTAGGCAAGTGCAGGTGCAGGACCTATCAATGCCCAAATGGCAAACGTGATTAATGCCACTAATATGACAACTGGAACGAAATATCCGGATACAGTATCGGCCAATTGCTGAATCGGAGCACGGCTTCGCTGGGCGTCTGCCACCATTTTGACGATACGGGAAAGCATCGTCTCATCTCCAATGGCTTCTGCCTCCATGATGAAACTCCCTGTCTGGTTGACGGTTGCGCCAATGACTTTGTCTCCGCTGTTCTTATCCGCGGGAACCGGCTCTCCAGTGATCATCGATTCGTCTACCAAACTGGATCCTTCACGGATAATTCCATCGAGTGGGATTTTTTCGCCTGGTCGAACTCTCAATCGGTCACCTACTGAAATCTCGTCAATAGCAACTTCCTCCTCCTCACCGTTAGCATTGATTCGATGGGCGGTTTTCGAGGCCAGGTTCATGAGGCTGCGAATTGCCTGCCCTGTTTGATCACGAGCGCGGGCTTCCAGCCATTGTCCGAGAATGACTAAAATAGTTATGACAACAGCGGCTTCAAAATACAGCCCGACGTTTCCGCTTTGGCGAAAACCTTCCGGGAAGATGTTTGGAGTGACCACCGCGACAAAGCTGAACCCATAGGCTGCTCCCACTCCCAGCATGATCAGGGTAAACATGTTGAGGTTTCGGTTTTGCAGTGATCGCACACCCCGTTGCATCAGAAATCCCCCCGACCAGAAAATAACCGCTGTGGCAAAAATGAGCTCTACCCATTTCCATACGTGATGAGGGAGCCAATCCTGGTAGAAGGTACCACCTGGAATCATATGAGGAAACGCAGCAATCAGAACCGGTAAGCTTAAGATCAATCCAGTCCAGAACTTACGTCGCAAGACTTGGTGTTCCTTCGCCTCTTCATCGCCTTGCCCTTCTTCGGGAACTAATGGCTCGAGGTCCATACCACAGATAGGACATTGGCCCGGCTTGGGCTCCCGGACTTCGGGGTGCATGGGGCAAGTCCAGATCTTTTCATCCGAACTTGTCCAAGAAGGATTGCGTTCCAGCGTCATGCCACATTTGGGACAGTCTCCAGGCTCATCTGACTCAACACCTTCGCACATCGGGCAAAAGTATTTTGCGGTCGGAGATGGTTCTTTGATAGCATGATTGTGCTCACTACGCTCGTCTGAGTGATGGTGGTGATTACTCATGATCTAAATTTTGAAAGGATTACGTTTTGTTTAGTGTCAACCAGTCTAAATATGCATAGCACCTAGTTGAAGACCTGTAGGCATGCGGAAATTACTGTACCTGCGAATCTCCGCGCTTAAAATAGAGCTGAACCAATCAGCTCATCCCGGACGTTTTTACCGGGTTAACTGTGATCCATCACAATAAACGTACACAGTCCGTCTGGGTATGTATCCAGGAATCTATGACTGCGGACGATAAATGATCGGGCATCTCCCTCGCATGGAAGTTTTGCAGCGTGGAGACGTCTAGCAATGCTATGACTTGATCGGCCTGTGCGACAGAGTGTGGGACTTGAACGCCCTGATCCTGGGCGATCCGTGCGTCTTCATCGAGGAGTATTTTGTGCGGACAGTCCTTAGCTCCGTGGGTGTCGGCCTCATTTTGCGCGTTCTCATCGGCGCAACAGGCATGATCATCCATGGGCTGAGCTGGCTCGGCAGCTTCGACGAAAGACAAGCAGCAGCACAGCGGGTTGAGAACCGCCATAATCATGAAAGCTGCTGATGTCTTTTTCATAATCACCCGGAATAGTGGGATTTATGTCAGGAGGAATCAATCTTTCTCTTTATTTCCAGAAAGATTGATTTGTTTTTGAGAAATGAATCGAAATTTGCGATAAATTCAAGTTGACGGCCTTAAATCCACTGATTTTTATCCGTCCTCTTATATTGGCGGGCCAGATAGCTCAGTTGGTAGAGCAGAGGACTGAAAATCCTTGTGTCCCCAGTTCAATTCTGGGTCTGGCCACCAATATGATATCTTTGTTAGTCAAGGAGTTGCGAATCTACTGTCTAATAGATTAGGAAGCTCGGCAAGCCTGTGTGAGCCACTTGTGGGCCACTTTCTCAGATTCAATCCCCTATTAGTCCATGTTT
>JAPUIL010000795.1 GCA_027297085.1 Verrucomicrobiota bacterium
ACTTTTCCTCCCAGCACGTTATATTTGTGTTCGCAAATGGCACTGAAGCGAACGATGACCGGCAGGACGACCAGCAAGGGAACTATCCATAATAGCAGCAATAGTTTCCAGAAGCCCAACCAAACGGAGAGTCCGATTATCGCTGCGTAATATAATATCCTGCACCAGGTCGGAAGCACCGGCGGTCGACTGATAAGCTCTTTCTTCGGTTCCCTTTTACCCAATAAAAGTGCCATAAAAGATCCTCCAATGGCGTCTTTGAAAAACAGCCAAAAGAGAAAGCGTACTTTCATTGGAAAGGTCCAGTCCTTGCCTCTCTTGCGCACGAAATCCGGATCATTTTCAGAAAAGTAAAAAGAATGATGCGCGAGGTGAATCTTGGCGTAACCTTCAATCGAAACTACGATTATGGGCCAGGCGGCAAACAAGTTCGTTACTGCGTCGGCCCACGGCTTTCGAGCGCAAAGATAATGGGTCTGATCGTGGATCAATAGACCCAGGATGTTTTGCCGCGTGCCGATGAAGAGGATGGTACCCACATAAAACCACGGGTTGTTAACCCATGCAGCGGCCCACATGGTTGCGGCAATCGTTGCCCAGTTGATAGCCAGCTCGATGAGGAACCGGCCCGGCCTGGGTCCGGATAGCTGCTTTATTTCCTTTTTCGCTTCCGCGGAAAGTGACTCGCGGCCGCCGATCATAGGATTGGGAAGTGGTTTGCCTTCTACAAAGTCGTCAGGAAGCCCTGGCACAGGAACGCTCGTCGTATCTGTTTCCGCAATTGTGCTTTGTTCGGTTGTAGGAACCGTGTCGCCCATGAAAGAATCCAGATTTAGCTACGGATCTTCGTCAATATCAAAGCATCCAGCGAGAGTTCTAACTTATTCAGCCTTCAAATCTTTTTCGGCAAGCTCGTGAATTTTCGAATTAGCCTGTCCATTAAACGATCTGGGAGGATCCAGCGGAGGAACAGGAAAGTTTTGCCCATCCCGGTAACAACGTAACGAGCGGGAGGATTCTTACTTAGAATCGCCTTGAGCACGGTCTTGCTCACAACTTCGGGAGGGGAGCCTTTGGTTTGTTCGATGATGCCCTTCATTACCGGTGCAAAAGCGTGGTAGGGAGAATTGTCGTCTACGCCGGTATGGACGGCATATCTATTGGCGTTTTCGTAAAACTTGGTGTCAATAGTTCCCGGTTCGATAACGACTACCCGGACTCCGAAGGGAGCAACCTCCAGCCGGAGGGCATCGCTCATGGCTTCGATGGCATGTTTGGTCGCGCAGTAGGCGCCACCCAGCGCATAGGACACTTTTCCGGCCACGGAGCTAATGTTTATTATCACACCGTCTCTGCGTTCGCGCATTTGTGGGAGTACCAGTTGGCACAGGCGAACCATGCCAAATACATTCACATCGAACTGGTGTTTGATACGCTGTTCCGGAATCATTTCCAACGGACCCAGAAGACCGTACCCCGCGTTATTCACCAGCACGTCGATACGTCCACACCTTTCTACAGCCTCTTGGCATTCATGCCGATCCACCAAGTCGAAGAAATCGATCTCAATGTTGGGTACCTCCTCCAGCGAGCTCAGATCGTCACCCGGCAAAGCTGTAGCAATGACATGCAATCCGGCCTTCGCTAAAAACAATGCTGTCGCTCTTCCAATGCCCGAGGAACAACCTGTGACTAATACCCGTAGTTTCTCTGGATCCATAAATTGTCGTTAAACTAGTGTTCCATCATCCTTATAGCGAAGTAAGATATTTCAGCAGCTCAACCACTTGGGTTTCATTTAAAGTCTCCAGTAGTCCGGCCGGCATCATGGATTGGGGCAGGGCGGTTACCTTTTTGATATCTGATTGGGCGATGGTCACGGTATCGGTAATCGTACGAAGCGAAATAGCGGTCTCAGTACTATTCTCGACCATGCCCGAAATAGTTCGCCCGTTTTTAGTTTCGATAATGGAGATCTCATAGTCGCTACCAACCACCGCGTTGGGATCGATTATATTTTCAAGAAAATAGCGGGCGCCATTCGAACCGGATCCGGTCAAGTCTGGCCCCATGTTCAAATCCGTTTTGTTCGGTTGGTGACAGGTTGAGCAAAGTGCAGTGAAATGAGATTTTCCTGAGGAAATCTTAAAAGCCCATAGCGGGGCTTGAGAATAAAACGTATCCAGTTGTTCGATCTTTTCCCGTACCGCTTCGGGAGTTTCGTTTACCTTCCCCCAAACTTTGGAAAGTTTCTCATCGACTGACGGACTATTTAGAATACTCAGTTCTCTGGCATGATAGGCGGTCAGGTGCCGCCTATCGATGGATTTGTTGTTGATCGAGTCCAGCAGCGCAATTGCCATGGACTCCCGCTGTGTCAGAGCATTCATCGCCGCCGCTAATTGTAGTTTTGTGAAGTGGTCAAATCGTTCTAACAAGAGCTCCGCCATATCAGGTCGATCCAATCGCGCGGATAGTCGAATGACATCCATGGTAAATGGCGCCTCATCCACCAGCGACACCAACAAATCCGTCGACTCTGGATCCAGAGCATCGGCTAACACCTTAAAGGCTATTTCCCTTTGGGCTAACGGTGCCTGTGGGTCTGCCAGAGAAGCTCGCATCTCCGGGTAGATCGAGGTGTCGCCAAAAACAGCTCCAATTTCCCGTGCCAATTCTGCCACCCGGTCATTGGGACTGTCGTAGAGTTTAGTTGAAAGCTTGAGCCACGACTTTGGCATTTTCAGGTCGCGCTCGCCCTCTAAACCCAAGGCAATCGCTTCGATCAATGGCTCTTTGTCTTTCGCTTTCGCCAGCTTGCCAAAGGTGCGATCCAAAGCCTTGCCCTGTAGTTTTGCCGAGTACCAATTTACATAATCTCCAAGCGCTGGGATCTTCGATTTACCAGCTAGTTTGGAAGCGCGGTATGAATCGTCTTCCATCAAACTGCCCATGCCAAACCAGATCATTTTCGGCAGATTCAGATCTGATTGGTCTTCTTCATGAAGCGACAGGTATTCGCTCAATTTCCATCCCGTTGCTGCTGGCACACGTTGAATAGCACTGGCCAAATACAATCGTACTACCGGTGATGAATCCTTTTTTGCCATGGTCAAGAATCGACTGCGCAAGCTCCTGGAAACATCTCGGTTGCCGGTGAGCAATTGGATGGTCCATGCGCGCACATACTCGTTTTCATCCTGCAGTAGTTTCTTGGCCAGTGAATCCTCGAGCCCGTCAATGGCGTGTAGAGCCCACAATCCTCGCAAGCGCCTCGATGCATCCACGTGAGTCGTGGCCATGTCCTGAAGTTTGTTCTTGGTGTCAGGTGAGAGTTCTCCTCTCGTAGCCCGCTCATTCAATAACCTTCGTGCGGTCCGGGAATACCAATCGTTTTTATGCAATTGAAAATTCACCAGCTCGCTATCCGAAGCGCGTTGCAGATCCACCTTCACTGGTTGGAATGT
>JAPUIL010000796.1 GCA_027297085.1 Verrucomicrobiota bacterium
AACGGTTCGCTCCGAAGTGAAGGCTTGGGAGCTTCGCAGAAACAACCACAAAGCGATAATAAACTGGAGGTTTACGACCCAAGATGCACGAATAAAACTAAAGCGCCTTTACCCGACAATTGAAACATGACATCACACTAGGGAGTGTCTGAAAATTCCCTCAGGTCGAGAATGAGCGATCTTTCGACCCAAAATCCAGCGCTGCATACTCGATGAATCTCGATTCACCTCGTTCTGGAACTAAATTTTGATCTCCAAATCTCAACTCATTTTCTTGTTCCGAAATTCCCAGACACTCCCTAGAATGGCCAGATCATCGGAACTAGAAAAACACTTACTCCAAAGTAGAGCAGATTGAGCGGGAGACCAAACTTCAGGAAGTCGCTGAATCGGTATCCGCCCACCCCATAAACAAAGGTGTTTGTCTGATATCCGATGGGAGTGGCAAAACTGGCGGAGGAAGCGATGGCGGTCACAACGAGGAAGGATCGCGGATCAACGCCCATTGTAACTGCAATGCTTATGCCCACTGGCGCCAGCAGGGCCGCGGTAGCATTGTTCGACAGGATTTCTGTCAGAAATGAGCACATCAGGTACATCACCGCGAGCATAACGTAGGGCTGCCATTCTGGTGAGACGAGGTAGTTGACCCCCGCTACGGCATTGTTTGCAATCAGGCTTGAAGCTCCGGTTTCTTGCATGGCGAGGCCTAGAGCCAACATACCGTAGATGAGAAAGATGATATTCCAACTGACTGAGTCGAAGGCTTCCTTCGAACTGATGCATTGAGTCACCAGTAAAACAGAAACGCCGACGATTGCGGAGGCCACAATCGGGAAATTGGTGAAGGTAGTGAAGCCCACAATTCCCAGGATGGTGGCAATCACAATAGGAATTTTTTTCCGTCGGCTACGTGAAGGTACATGAGGTTTATCGAGCAGATTAATGTCGTTGGAATTTCGTAGAGAGGCAATGGCCTGGTCGGTGCCCATCATTAAGAGTGTGTCTCCGAATTCCAGAGGCAGGGTCTCCAGTTTTTCCCTGACATTTTTTCCTCGCCTGTGAAGGGCGAGAATAATCATGCGGAAGCGTTGGCGAAAGTCGATTTGTCCCACCGTCTTACCAACGATAGATGAATTGGGTCCGATAAATCCTTCAACAATTGAACCTTCGGAAGCGGCAATCTGCTCAAGTCCTTCACCAATCTCACCCAGAAAATCGATTCCTTCGAAATTGCGCGCCTGAGCGATGCCGTGCGGTTTGCAGGCCAACACGAGTCGGTCACCTTCCTGAAGCGTTATTTCATCGAGCTTGTCGGGGATCGCCACACTGCCGCGGACGATTTCGAGGATTCGCACCCCGGCTGTTTTAAGAATACCAGACTGAATTAGACTCTTTCCAGCCATGGGAGAATCGTGCCGTATAAAGGCCTCGGTAATAAATTCTCGTCGCTCTTCCGGAGAGAGGATCTGGGTCAAAGTTTCGCGAATGGGAAGCCGTTTTTTCGAAAACACCATCAAGTAAATCGTACCCAGAACAAGCAGAGGGAGGCCTACTTTGCCCAATTCGAACATGGAAAAGGGCGCCAGATCATAGGATTCGGCAATACCACTGACGAGGATGTTGGTGCTGGTTCCCATCAAAGTACAAACACCACCGAAAATGGACGCATAGGATAATGGAATCAGAAGTTTCGAGGCCGGCACATCCATTTGTTTAGCCAGGCTAAGTAGCACAGGCATAAAGATCACTACGACCGGGGTGTTGTTTATGAAAGCCGATATGAAAGCTACCGACAAAATCATGACGAAAAGAAACGGTACATAACCGGCGCTGGCCAGCTTCTTGAAATAGCCAGTCATGATCTCGATGGCTCCACACTTCTCTAGCCCGGCGCTCACCATGAACATGGCTCCTACGGTTACAGGAGCCGGATTGGACAGCACGGTTAAAGCCGAATTCACCGGTAGGAGACCGAGAGCGAGTATGAGGGCAAAGACCGATATGGCGGTTACTTCAACCGGAATTTTTTCCCAGATAAAACTCGCTAGCGCCAGGGCCAGAATGGCGAACACCAATACAATATCCAACGTCATAAGTGATTGAAGAGAGATCCTATTTTTTAAAGGAAACCTAAGGTTTGCCTCCTCCAGGGTAAAGATCGATTCCAGAAGGATTTAAAACATCCACCGATCCACAACCAGGACAGCAAAGAGCAATGGCAGGTGAATAATGGAGGCAATAAACAGATTGCGAGCCGGTTGATCCATGTCGCAGGCTTTAAAAAACTGCCAGGCTCGCCAAGCGATAAAGGCGCTAAGCAGGGTTGCTCCGGCCGAATAGACAGGTCCGGTCAGGGAAAGCGCTACGGGGGTTAGGGTGATGGCAATTAGTAGAATAGTATAAAGGATCGCGCTATAACTGATTTTGGTAGCTCCATTGTTGGCTAGCACCAGCATTCTAAATCCCCCACGTTCATAATCTTTCCGGTACATCCAGGAAATAGCCATAAAGTGCGGCATTTGCCAGGTTAGTAAGATACCAAACAGCACCCAGCCCAGAGTAGACACGGATCCTTCGGCAGCTATCCAGCCCATTAGTGGCGGGATAGCCCCTGGCAGGGCCCCAATTTCGGTCGACAGAGGTGTGACCCGTTTCAATGGAGTATAAATGACAATGTAGATCAATACGGTTGCCAGGCCGAGCCAAGCTGTTACCGGGTGAGTCCAAAAAAACAATACCGCAATGCCTGCGATTGAGTAGATCAATCCCAACGCCAAGGCCGTCGTTGGTTGAATGACTCCTCGGGGCAGCGGTCGATTGCAGGTTCGCTCCATTTTCTTGTCGGGCCCGCGCTCCATCCATTGGTTCAATACGGCTGCACCGGCGGCTGTCAGGGTTGTCCCAATGGTCAGGCCAAAAAACACGGGCAAATTTTTAGCCGGATCCGCCGCAAAGTATCCCAACAAAGCCGTGATTATGGACATCAGGCTAAGCCGGGGTTTGGTCAATTCTATAAAGTCTGACCAACGTGCTTTATTCACTGTAGTTTCTGTAATCAGCGCAGAGGAAGATTCGATGCTAGCCGTATTTGGTTCCCCGGGACTCATGGTTGGGATTTTCGCGTGGTCACTTCCGAAAAGTCAATGGACTCTGAGTCTACTGGTTGTTGAACGGCAGCTTGCTTCAACATTGGATTGAATTGGAAGAAAGTAATGAGCCAAGAGGTTGCTAATAAAAAAGCGCCTACCAGCATGTGTACAGTTGTAGGAACCGGACTCCGGAAGGTCCAAATAATCATGGCTCCTAGAGAAACCTGAGTGAACAAAAGGAGGATACCAATCCATCCGATACTTTTTATACGTTTGTCCAAAGAACTACTAGTTAGGATCCGGGTTGACCAGTAAAGATAAGTAAGAAAAATGACCAAAGCCATGGCACGATGCGCGAAATGTATGCCAATTCGGAAACTCCAGGTCTCAGGGAGTAACCCGCCCTCAGGTGTGAGTGGAAAGGTAGGAATAGCCAGGCCGGCCCCCGAATGGCGCATGATTGCACCGACAATTAATTGTATGAAAATAAGTCCGCAAACTATCAGGCCAAGGCGCTTAACTGAATTGGCGGAGCTTTGATTTCGTTCAGGAATCAATAGGTCTCGATACCACCAGGATGACTGACCGGCGGCGATCGATACGAGTATGCAGAGAAAGAGTTGGGCTAGACAGCCGTGAATCATAGCAAACTGTAGACTATTAAAAAGCACTCGGAAGCCGCCCAGCAGGCCTTGTAAAACAACTGCAACCAGTGCACCAATCGTGAGAACGCGCATCCATTTACGACTGTCCACCATCCAGACCCAGATGGACAGGCCCAGGGTCAGGAGCCCAATGGTTGCTCCGAGTAAACGGTGACCATGCTCGGCCATCATGGCTTGGTCTTCCAACCATCCTTCCGGGTTGAAAGATCCGTTGGATCGAGGCCAGTCGGGGAAAACCATTCCTGCGCCGATCGAGGTGGTAAATCCCCCGGCATAGAGCAAGAAGGTAGTGGCGAAGACTACCAACAGGCAGTAAATGGCCAACCTGGGCTTATATTCAGCTGAGCGTGACACGGTAAATTCTATTTGGCTTGTGGACCCTTGAAAAAAGGTGTGAGCAACAAAGAGGAATTTTGTGGAGGAAATCAACCCTTAGCCTGACAATTTCAGGAAAAAGAAAAGGAATCCCAGATTCGAGTCATGTTCGTTGGCGAATCAGCAGTAAATTTCTTGTCTTAGGATATGAATATTTGAGTTTGCCTCGATTATAGAGAACTTTCTTTCTGGTTTTACGTCCCAAGAAATGATGAGACTTTCAATTTGTTTTATTCTGACCCTCGCCTGGATTACTCTGGAAGCGGACGAAACATGGCAAGTGGTCGGCACGATCGAGAGTGTCAGCGCAGATAAACCCCAGTTACACCTGCTTCATGAAGGTATTGAAGGGTTTGCCGAAGAAGGGGGACAGTTGGAGGTCAATGTATCTAAGGGAGATCATGCGATAGCCGAAGTAGGGCGGAGAATCCGCGGGACCTTATCTCGCAAAGAAGATGCTCTACTTTTTCATACGATCTGGCCAGCTGATGAAAAAATCGATCGAACAATGACCGTCATCAATCGGGATTTAACTCGACCCAGATTAGGGCGGCTCAATAAGGGTTTGCTAAAGATTGGGGACGACTTGCCACGCTTTGCCCTTTACAACCAAAAGGCCAAACTCGTTACCCCGGCTGATTGGGAGAATAAACTGGTAGTTTTAAATTTCATCTTCACTCGCAGTCGTGTTCCCACCATGTCAGCCGCCGCGACCCAACGGATGTCGGAGCTGCAAGCCAGACTCAAAGAGGAAGGGCACGGAGACTCTGTGCGCCTGATCTCCTTGAGCCTGGATCCGGAATATGACACACCGGGCGTTTGTTTTTCTTATTTGGAGGAACGAGGTGTGGACCACGATTCGTTTTGGCTCCTTTCTGGCTCGAAGAAAATCCTCGAATATTTAACCAAAGAGATTGGGGTAGTGTCCACTCCCAGCAAAAAAACGATCCTCAATCACTCGATGGTAACACTCATTGTAGATCGCGAGGGGAAAATATTTTATAGGCGGCCAGGTAGTCGATGGAATGTGGATGATCTCTACGGCCGGCTTGAGATTTTGCTTAGCGCCAGGAAATAATATTATCCGAACGTTTTGCCGTTCCACCCCCAATGGGTCCGTGGTGGAGAAAAAAACCGCACATAAAGTCGCGCGGGATCGATCTGAAGTGATGTGTTCATGAATGTGCAAATGTCCTGAGTCAACTCGGATAAAGACTCTTCTGGAAGGCCAAGCGAACTGATTTCAATAGTCGCAGCAGGATCATCTGTACCCGCAAATGCGACTCCCGAGCCGAAATTTGCTACGACCATGCAGAAAGCCTCCGGCTTATTGAGCCATTGGGCGAGTTTGGCAGACAATTGCTTTCGGAATGCTACTTGTTCATTGGGGGAATATTCTAGATTGGTTATGAGTGTGATCTGAGGCATGGTATCAATTTATGGGTTTATTGGAGCATAGTTACAAGATTTCGGAGGTCACCCGGTAAAGGAAACCTTGAAATCTAATCCATTCAGCTACAGATAAACTGCCATGTCATCCAGCTCTAAGCCAAACATCTACCTCGTCGGTTTTATGGGAACTGGAAAATCGACGATTGGGCGACAGCTAGCTAAACAGTTGGATTACCAATTTCTGGACAGTGATGATATAATTGCGAGCTCAGTCGGCATGCCCATTCCGCAACTCTTTGAGGAACAAGGGGAAGCTGCATTTCGAGCACGAGAAAGAGTGTTCATCGAGAGTGGTCACCCGTCGGAAAGTTGCGTTATCTCCTGTGGAGGCGGACTTGTATTTCAACCCAGGATGACGGATCTGTTAAACAATCGCGGTCTAGTAATCACCTTATTTGCATCTCCTGAAACCATTTACGAACGGACGCGCTCGAATAAGAATCGGCCGCTCCTTGATGTCGAGGATCCCCAGACTGAGATCCGCAAATTGTTGGAAGAGAGGTTGCCCGTTTACCGCGAAGCAGGAGTCGGGGTGCTGACAGATGGTCGCTCAGTGGCTGATATTGTTGGTCACATCATCCGCATTTATCAGCGGCAACGATCAGTAGAGTAGGTCCTTATTCATTCTCCATAGCATCCAGGAATGTCTGAATGACATGTTTAGGAGGGCGAACCGGTTGACCATCTTTACTGATGAACGCATGCTCTGTTGAACCGGTGCAGAGCAGAGTTTCATTTCTTAATACCTCGTAATTGATATGTATCCGCAGGCCCGGTTTTTCACGCACATAGCACACCACTGTAAGTCTATCATCAAAGTATGCCGGCTGTTTGTAACTTAAAGAGGCACCGAGGACAGGCAGAAAATAGCCATCTTTTTCTAGCTCTTTGTAGGAGAGAGTGAGTTCATCGAGCATTTCTATCCGGGCGAGTTCAAACCAGGATAGATAGTTGGCGTGGTGGGCAAATCCCATAGCGTCCGTTTCCCCATAGCGCACGCGTATGGTGGTTTCAGTTCGAATCATATGGGCTTAGGTGAATATTAGGGTTCGATCACCATATCATTGCGGCTGAAGAGCATTTCCACTGATTTATCCCACCGGTATTTTCCTACCCAAAGTCGTCCCGCCTCACCTAGTTCTTTGCGTTGATCCGGATTTTCAATCAAGTCAGTAAAAGCTTGGGCCAAAGCCTGTTTATTGCCAGGTGGCACCAAAAGGCCGGTTTTATTGTGCACTACGGCATCGGGAACACCTCCAATATGGTGGGCTACTACTGGCAATCCGTGGGCGGATGCTTCCAAGTAGACTAGTCCGAACCCTTCGATGCTTTTTTTGTAGTGGATGCTGGTCATCGCAAAAATATCCGCCTGTTCGTAGACCTCGCGGAGTCGGGTATCGTCCAGTTGGCCAAGCATTTTAACCTTAATGTCCGATTGGTCGATAAGCATTTGTAGTTCTCTCTGGTAGTCGGTATGTTTGCCATCGCCCACCATCCAAAACTCTACTTTCGGCTTCAGTTCTTCTGGCAACAGGTTGAGTGCCTTTAAAATGAAGCTCTGGCCCTTGCGAGGGTGTAGTCTACCCACGGTGAGAATGACCACCTTGTTCTTGTCGACCGGCTTTTGGTGATTGGTCCCCACAAAGTCTGACCGCAAAGCACAGGGTGTGAGAACTGTCTTATGGCGGGCCTCTGGAAACCTCGATACCAGCAGACGGTGCGTGAAGGTTGATACGGCGCTGATTCTGTCGGCCTTGGAAATGAGTTTCTTGAGAAGTACGCGATGGTGAAATTTTGCGTAGTAATTCAGAATCTCCGAACCGTGGAAGGTCAGATAGAGCTTTCCAGGTTGAAAAGCTCTAAACAACTGGAGGTACAACATGGCTGAGATGGGGCCTGGCTCGGGCATGTATACGGCAGCTTGTCGTAGATTACGTCGATTTCCGATAATCTCTTTGCCTGTTGTTACCAGGCAAGGGAGATCCTGCGTACCTTTCATATCCAGACGACGCACTTTGAACGGCCATGGTTTATCAGTAATCTGGCCTCCGTTATCAGGGGCCCAGACTTCCACGTCGAATCCCTGCTGACTACAGGAGAGCGCCATCTCCTCAGTGAAAGTAGCGATACCCCCCTTTTGTGGATGAAACTCGTGCGTGAGAATAAACAGAGGTCGAGTTTTTCGCTTCGATTCTCGAAGGGAACGCTCAGCTCTATTTTGCAAAATAAGCATTTACAATGGCTATGAAGCTAAAATAGTTGGCGTATTACAAATGAATTCTGGGATTGAAATAGAAACAGTTGCGGTTGTCCCGCTGACAGCTGATGAGCGGGGTGACCTGGCAGATAGTTTAAAGCGCTGTACCGAAGAAACACGCCAAGCCGCATTCGAGTTTCGTGAATCAGGAAAACTCAGTCTATTGCCGACTATTATATTGGGAATTATTGAGCGATTTCTTGAGCCTGAGATACGACCAAAGCTCAAGGAGGGAGACGGTTCCCTCAAACTGATTGATGATCTCGGAATTGATTCCCTTACCATGATGGAGATTGTGGTACTGGTCGAAGAGTCTCTGGATTTATCCATTGATAACGAAGAGTTGCGTGAATTGCGCACTCTCGATGATGTGCGCCTCTTTCTCGATGCCAAGATTCGCAACGTTCCTTTGCCCGAAAAAAATAAGCACTTCGAGATTGAGGCCATTGCAGCAGCCATACCTCATCATATCCCATTTCTATTTTTGAGTGAGGTCTCACTGGGTAAGAATGAGGCCATTGGTACCTATCCTATTTCAGGGTTGGAAGAGTTTTTTAAAGGGCACTTTCCTGATAATCCGGTCTTTCCAGCCAGCATTATGTTGGAGGCTCTTGGTCAGTTGGCGGTTTTCTACCTTGTTACCACCCAATCCAGCGAATTGGGCCAGGCTGTTGATC
>JAPUIL010000797.1 GCA_027297085.1 Verrucomicrobiota bacterium
GGTTTTATCGGCAGCAAGCTACCTCCTACATTTCTGTCGGCAACGCGAGGACGCGATGGCCCTACCTATTTCTCCTCTAGTGGTAGGGCAACTGCATCCCTGCAGTGCCGGTTTGAGTACCACAGATATTCTACAACCAGGAGAATATTTTTATGGTGGTGAAGGCGGATACTCCTGATTCCAATAATACAGTTTTAAGTAGGACTGTCCTATCCTGGCACCTGAACACTCTCCAACCGCCTGAACACAATAATCCGGCATTAAAATTTGCCCTCTCAGTGACGGTCTCTGTTACTACATTTATCACCCTACTCCCGAATGGCACTCACTTAAGCGGTTTTTTGTCAAATATCGAAGCAAGACCGGCTTCGGGGTCATTCCTTGAAATCGTGCATGCCATGCGGGATTTAAGGTTTGACCCCCTCGAAAGGAAATGGACCGTAGATTCGCCTATAACGGCCTTAAGTGAGTGACATTCCACCCTAGTCCCCAAAAACCAAATACCCAAACCGACTCGGCTGGTGAAAGGAAGGCAGCGTAACAGGCGACCAGGCCAGGCCTTCGGCATCATATCCGGTACCGCGGTTAAATCTATAAAAATTGCCGCGCCAGGTGTCGCCCGCCTGTGGTGTTGAAACATTCAAATCGGAAAACGGTACCATCACCTCGACTTGCCATTTTACATCGGTATCTGTGGCATCGCTCACACTACCCTCAACTTCAACCGCGCTTTTCATGGATTTCGCGGTGAATTCCCAATGCCCTTCAATACCATGGGATATTCCCGAATCATCGAGCTTGTTATCAATGATAGCGTCGAATTCTCCTCCCAGCGGATTCCATTGAAGCTCGAAGTATTGTTCCAAATTTTCTGCTGTAATAAAAAACTCGCAAACTTCCTCTTCCCAAAACCGGCTGTCACGTTCGGTGAATGTGGCTTGGATATCCGAGTCACTACAGATCCAGGCGAGATAGAGGGCTTCATCATCGTACCAGAGCCAGACTTCGGTAGCTTCCCTGCCCGGTGTCGCGCCGGTTTTCTCGGCAAGCGATAACTTAGCAGCCTTTTGCCAAACCGGCTCGTTAAGGTGCGCATCAATTGTTATATCCGCATTAAATTTCGGAATAATAATCCGTTTAGGTGAACCAGGAGATTCCGCCCGGCCTGATTCAATCGTTTGGCATCCGAAAAATCCACTGCTCAAAACCACCGCCAACAAAAATAAGGAGAGGCTCTTGGAAAAACCAACTGACTTCGAGAGGATTTCGGGATATTGCATTATAAGAACGGGTTGAGTTAAAATCTGCGATAGTATCTTATTGAATGGACATTGTTGCATTCTTGAAAATTCGACGGCAGAGCGGGGACGCTCTTGCCCTACCATATTAGCTTTTAAAGGTAGGGCAGCTGCGTCCTCGCAGCGCCGATCATTGGATTTGAGTATCGTATCTTTGAGGTAACAATCCATGAGTTCTATAATAATTGCCTTAGTTTTTCCGATTGGAATAATAAAATAAGCAAACCAGAATAACCCTATGATGAATATGAATTACCAAGTGGCTATTGTGGCGGGGGCCTTGTTGATCGTAGCCCATTCGAATTCTCTGTATTCAGAATCCGATGCCAATCTAAGGCTTTTGGATTGGAAGCCCAAAAGCCAAATGGATGTTCCGAGAACGAATATTATCAAACCCAAGTTTCCCGTAATCGATATTCACAATCACCTGAGACGTTCAGTCGAAGATCCGGCGCTTATGAGCACATACCTGGAGGAAATGGACAAAGCCGGAATATGGATGTGCATCAGCCTGGACGGAGCTGGTAAGGACGACCTTTACCTGAAGCACCTGGAAATAGCCAAAAACACTTCGCCATATAGGTTTTCGATTTTCTACCGCGTTGACTGGAATAGAATCGATGAGCCAAACTTTGGAGAAAATGAAGCTCAAAAACTTCACAAAGCTTATGACCAAGGGATCCGAGGTTTGAAGATTTCCAAAGTCCTGGGGCTGGCCGTAAAAGACAAAACCAACAAATTGGTGACGGTGGACGATCCCAGGATAGATCCGGTTTGGGCAAAGTGCGGCGAACTGGGAATTCCTGTTTTGATCCATATTTCAGACCCGAAAGCCTTTTTTGATCCCATCGATGAGTTCAACGAACGATACGACGAGTTGGCCGCTCATCCGGAATGGTCGTTTCACGGTGACAAGTTTCCACCCAGAGAAGAAATCCTGGCTGCACGAAACCGGGTCATCGCCAGGCATCCAAACACAAAATTCATCGGGGCTCACGTAGGTAATGCGCCGGAGGAGTTGGGCATTGTGGGGATCTGGTTGGATAGGTACCCTAATTTCTACGTCGAAATCGGCGCCAGAATTAGTGAGCTCGGGCGGCAACCCTACACGGCACGCGATTTTATGATCAAGTATCAAGACAGAGTTTTGTTTGGAACCGACACCCCACCCAATGCAAAGGCGTATTCTCTTTATTTTCGTTTCCTGGAAACCAAAGATGAATACATCGACCCAACTGAAGCGCATCATCTTCAGGGAAGATGGAAAATATACGGACTCCATTTACCGGATGAAGTATTGGAGAAGGTCTACTATAAAAACGCCCTTAAGGTCCTGGGGCTGAGCGCAAAACCGGCAAAGTTTTGATGCCGGGATCATGTTTCAATTGAATTATCGAAGCGCAATAAGTGGACTTGTTGCCCTATTTCTTCTAGCGGCTACGATCGGCTGGGGACAGTCCGGGGCAACCAGATCCGGAGTAGAGCCGAAGCGCCCCAACATCCTTTTTATCCTGCTGGATAACATCGGTAAAGATTGGTTTCGATGCTATGGCAGTCAAGAGGACGTCACTCCCAACATAGATCGACTGGCCCGGACGGGTGTGAAGTTTCGGTCCTTTTATGTCACCCCGGTTTGCAGCACCACTCGCGTCGCTCTGTTAACCGGACGCTACCCGTTCCGCACGGGCTGGCACACCCATCACGATCCGGCTATTTACGGCGGGGGCTATTTTGATTGGAATCGCGAAATCTCGATCGCCCGAGTTTTAAGGAACGCAGGTTACCATACTTATATATCCGGGAAGTGGCAGATCAATGACCTGTTCGACCCAAGCCAGAAGGATGCTCTCGAAAAGCACGGTTTTGATGAGCATTGTATCTTTCCAGAAGGAAAGAAAGACCACCCGGCCCACAAGAAACGGTATTGGGACCCCTACATTCTCGAAAACGGTCAACACATTCATACCGATGGTCAGTACGGTCCCGAAATCTTCACCCAACGCTTGATCGATTTTATGTCGCGCATGGCGAAGCAGGGTGACGCTCCCTTCTTTGCTTATTATTCGGCGATCCTTACCCATATCCCAGTGGGGAATACCCCGGACAACAAGGACACCGAGCTCACTGCCCGTGAACAATTTGCCGGCATGGCGCGTTACGCAGATAAGTTAGTGGGACGAATGGTCCAGGCGCTCGACGACTTGGGCCTCAGGGATGATACGATCCTTCTCATCGCTACTGACAATGGCACAGATAATGGAACCTACCATGGATACGAACATCTGGGTGGCCGAGTCTCAGGCAGAAAAATTGATGTCGGTTCGACCATGAGACCCAAAGACGATGGTTACTACCACTTATCTGAATTTAGCGTTAATACTCCTTTTATTGTTAACTGCCCCAACCGTATTCCGGGAGGCCGCGAGAGCGACCTGCTCGTAGACATGACCGATATCTTTCCGACATTGGTCGACTTTGCCAGCGCTGAACTTCCGAATGACTTGGCTCTCGATGGTCATTCTCTCGCATCCCGGCTACTGGGCCAGGCCGTCGATTCCCCCTGGCGTAACTGGAGTTTCACCCAATATCATCAGATTCGTGTTATTCGGGATCATCGCTTCAAACTCTTTTCCAACGGTCCGTTCTACGACCTCTCGGATGATCCTCTGGAAAAACACGACCTTCAATATACCGGGCGCTTAACTGAAGATGAGGCAACCCGCGAGGCTTACGAACGATTGAAAGACGTACTCGCCGGTCTTTCTCCCAATGCCCAACTCCCCTGGGAATTCAGAAGTATCTCGGCCCGTCAACTAGAAGCTGCTCGCCGAAAGTAGAACAGGCATCCTGCTGTTTATTATATAAATTTACGTCCCCAACGAATCAGCCACTAATAGAAAATATGGACGGTCCTAGTTAATTTGTGTGCGGGACAAACTTTCCATTCGAGGGGGTCAAACCTTCAATCCCGCATTGGCATGCACGATTGCAAGGAATGACCCCGACGCCGGCCTCGCTTCGATAATTTATCAATAAACTGCTTAACTTAGTACCATTCGGGACGCTCCTCTTAATCTTTCTTTATGGTCCCAAGGTTCC
>JAPUIL010000798.1 GCA_027297085.1 Verrucomicrobiota bacterium
GACCGCCCAGACCGATAAGGCCGACACGGATTTTATCCTTATGGTGGTTGCCGTAAACGTTGGGAACGTTAGCTAACAAGGAGGCCACGCCTGCAGCTCCTGTGGTTTTGATGAATTTGCGACGGGATATTGGATCGATGGTCATGATTTTTTTGAAGTGAAATTAGGGTTCTCAGGTGATGTTGATTTAAGCGAAGCGATTATATGGGAAAAACAACTGAAAAAATACTCATTTATTGCGCAATTCTTAACAGTTTCGATTAATCATTAAACGGAAACTTCGGGTTTGTCGATGTTGGGATTTTTGTCCTGTGAGTAGCCTAGTTATCAGCATGAAAATGGTATCGAAATTCCCTCGTAATTACCTAAGGTTAGGAAATATGCGAGAGATCGATGAATTAAAAATCGATGACAGCCTGGTTGAGGTCGTTCTAATGGAAGACATTGATGAGCTAGAGGACATTAAATATTGGTTGTCCCGAAGCCCTCTCGAACGTTTAGAAGGTATTAAAGCGATGCGACAAGCCATGTATTCTTATGATCCCATTTCCGAAAGACTTCCAAGATTTTTTGAGATTATTAGACCATCATAGAGTCAAGTACGTGGTGGTTGGTGGTTATGCTCTGGGTTACCACGGTTATGTCAGGGCAATCGGCTAACTTGGCATTATTGGATCAAATATAAACTCGCGCAGAGACGCAAAGCTGAGGAGGAAAAACTCAGCACATTGTTGTTTACGCATAGAGGTTTGTGACTAGAAGCTCAAATCCGATCAAGACCAGTCAGCAACGATTATTTACTCAGTCAGTTTTGAAATCAGAAACGCCTCCAGACTTCCGAATCTGGTTTCCGGATGGTCCGGTGATTGGACATTACACTCCAATCCGATTTTGGACATGGCTTCCTGGAGTTTGAGCCCGAGTTTGACGTGGTGAACCCAAGTTCCTACCGGAGTGTTTTTTTCAACCGGGACATCACCTCTCCTGTAGGTCATATAAACAGGCACGTCATCCTTAGTCAGATGTGTGATAGGGGAGGCATCTTTCATGAGCCCCTTCACGTGTTTGGAGTCCCATTCTGAATCCTCTTTTACGTCGAATAGGGGATAGTGTGCCGCGCCGTTTGGTAAGTCGGGAACACCAAACCATTTGCGGAAAGTGCGAAGGTCATAGGTGGATTGGCCGTTCGTGGTGGCAGCTGCGGTGATACGGGTGGACTGGCGTTCGATTGGATCAGAACTATCTGGATCGGCCAGATCTTCGTGAAACCCGAGCCAGAGTGAGATGCCGGCACCGGCTGATCCACCATAGCAGGCTACTTTGTCGGAATCCAAATTCCACTCATCCGCACGGCTGCGGATCGTTTGCAAACACCGGGCCGCATCTTCCATCATAATCGGGTAGGGGCCTGAGTCGGATAAACGGTAATGGATCGCCGCAACCGAAAACCCGGCCTCCTGAAATTGTTTGAGGGAACTTTCATTGATGGTGTTTTTATTTCCGGCTCGAAATCCGCCGCCGTGGATATAGACAACCAGCGGAGTGGGATTCTTTGAAGGCGTTAGCCAGATATCAAACACATGGCGTTCATGCGGGCCGTAAGACACATCGGCATAGGTGGGCTTCGGTTTCTGGGCGGATGCAAGATGGGGTAAAAATACAGCCAGCAACAAAAGAAACAATTGGCGTCTTAAATGCATACCCAGTGATTTGTATTTGGATCTTCGGGGTTGTCGACGCTGGGTTTTCTAATCTGAAAGTTTGGCAATGAGAAATGCCTCCAGACTGCCGTACTTGGTTTCGGGGTGATCGGGAGAGGTTACATTACATTCAAGTCCGATTTTGGACATGGCTTCCTGGAGTTTGAGCCCGAGTTTGACGTGATGGACCCAGGTCCCCTGCGCGGTGTCTTTGTCAACCGGGACATCTCCTCGGCCGTAAGTCATGTAGACTGGTACATCATCTTTGGTCAGGTGGGTGATCGCCGAGGCATCTTTCATGAGTCTTTTGACACGCTTGGAGTCCCAATCTGATTCGTCTTTGATATCGTAAAAGGGATATAGAGCATCGTGGTTTTTAAGGTCGGGCACTTCGAACCATTTGCGATAGGTCCTCAGGTCGTAGGTGGATTGGCCATTCGTGGTGGCGGCGGCTATGAGGCGTGTGGATTGGCGGGCAATGGGGTCGTCGCTATCAGGAAGCATCCGGTCATCGTGGAAAGCCAGCCAAAGCGATATGCCGGCACCGGCCGATCCACCGTAGCAAGCCACCTTTCCGGGATCGAGATTCCATTCCCTGGCTCGGCTGCGAATGGTTTGCAGGCAACGGGCGGCGTCTTCCATCATGATCGGGTAGGGACCGGAGTCGGACAGACGGTAGTGAATCGCCGCCACCGATAATCCGGCGCTCTGGAACTTCTTCAAAGAGTTTGCATTCATGTTCTTATTTCCGCCCCGGAACCCGCCGCCGTGGATATAGATCACGAGTGGGGTGGGATCATCGGAAGGGGTCAGCCAGATATCGAAAACGTGGCGTTCATGCGTGCCATAAGCTACATTAGCGTGCGTGGGTTGAGGTGTTGCTTTTTGGCGGGCTTCCTGTTTTTCGCGGCGCTGTTTGTTGAACGCCTGCATTTCAGAACGTGTAAGTGTGCCGTCCTTGTTGCTGTCGCTTGCTGGAAAGCGTTCCAGGAATTCTGCCAGTCGTTCCGAATTATTGGCGTTGTTCTGCGCGAAAGAAAGATTGGCTGATAGGTAGAGAAAAAGTAGAGGAAATAGAAAACGATTGATCTTCATACCTGGGGTGGTTGCGATTATTTAACGTATGATCTTAGAATCTGGGCGAGGATACATCTGAGGATATTAGATTGTCAAACCGCTTGGCGTTCATCATTAGTTATCCGCCCCTATATGAAAAAAACCGTCTCAATCTTTTTGAGTCTACCAGACCGGACTATGTATCTATCGATGGACTACGTGCTTAATTCCTGTTTTTACCCGATCTTCTCTTTGAATCAATGGCGCCGGCTTTGTCCGGCAGTTGCTCTGACCTTTTTGCTGAGTGTGTGTTCTGTTTCAATCGAAGCCCAGAACCCAGCCTCCTCACAAGGCTACGGCGAGGCAAGCAAGCCGAACGTGCTTTTTATCGCCATCGATGACCTGAACGATTGGCTCGGTTGTTACGAGGGGCATCCACAAGTTGTAACGCCGCACATCGATAAACTTGCCGAACAAGGTGTGCTCTTTTCGAATGCTCATTGCCAGGCCCCTATTTGTAATCCTTCCAGAGTGAGTTTGATCCTTGGGCTGCTACCTTCCACGACAGGTATGTATTTTCTGGCGCCAAATTTCAGGACTGTAGAAAAAACCAAGAACGCAGAGACCCTGTTTCAGTATTTCCGAAAGCATGGTTATTACCTGTCTACGATGGGAAAGATTTTCCACAGGCAGGCGGATGAAGCCTCTTTTGATCACATTCAGAAATCCTCCGGTTGGCGTCGGGGTAGAGAAAAAGTCCGTTACACCTTGCCAGGGAGTCATCCTGGATGGGACTGGGGAGAGGTGGATGTGCCCGATGAAGAGATGCTCGATTATCACACGGCTAAGTGGGCTGCGGAAACTTTACCTGAGTTGGCGAAAAAAGAAGAACCGTTTTTTCTGGCAGTTGGATTTCATCTGCCTCATGTGCCGATTTATGCCTCCAAAAAATGGTTTGATTTATACCCGCTTGGTGGAGTTCAACTGCCGCCGACCCGAACGGACGACCGTGAGGACCTTCCGGAAATTTCGAAGCTGCTGACACTTAATCCAACCGGTCCACGGCACGACTGGATGATCGAAAGTGACGAATGGCGGCACGCAGTTCGCGCTTACCTTGCCGCAAATAGTTTTGTCGATCATTTGGTCGGTATGGTGCTGGAAGGACTCGAAACAAGTGGAGTAGCGGATGACACGATCATTGTTTTATGGAGTGATCATGGATTTCACCTGGGAGAAAAACTCCGCTGGGCCAAACGCACGCTCTGGGAGGAGACAACACGGGTGCCTTTGATTATTTCCGCGCCGGGACTGGCGGAGGGTGTGCGCTGTAACCGGCCTGTTGGGTTGATAGATTTGTTTCCGACCTTGACCGATCTTTGTGGTCTCCCGGATCGAGACGACTTGGAAGGGGTCAGTTTGAAGCCTTTGCTTGAAGATCCTGATGCGAAATGGAATCGGCCTGCTTTGTGCACCTTTGGACCGAATAATCATACCCTTCGATCGGAGCGCTGGCGTTATACGGTTTATGCGGATGGTTCGGAAGAGTTGTATGATCATAATAATGACCCGAATGAGTGGACCAATCTCGC
>JAPUIL010000799.1 GCA_027297085.1 Verrucomicrobiota bacterium
TTTTCATAACCACGGCAAGTATGGATGGTCGTACTTTGAGGAGGAAGGCATAGGTTTTGCTCATCATTTAGAAAATCAGAATAGTGTGAGTCTTTTCTGCTGTTAAACTGAAAAAATGATAATTGGAATGGTGGCGCAATCAAAAAGATGGTCTGTCCAGTATCGCTGCGAAGTACATAATCAGTTTACATTCTGAGCATCGGGTAACCTTTGGGAAACCGAAAGCCAAGTGGCTGTAACCACAAACTTGCCACACGGAAATTGAAACACCTGCATCTTTCTTGAAGAAAATTTCTATCAGATTTTTCCGAACTATAGCCCACGATGCACCCTCACAATTGGGGAGCATTTTATTGTTGTTGGGTTCTAGATCCGCGACCGGCTACCCATCCTATCCAGGTAAGGACAATTTTTCCAACAATTTGTAGACCCGTCCTATCATTTTCTTCGGATCTTCCAGAATGCCAGCCTCGACAAGCGTGTTATCAAATACCTGTTCCGCTATGGTTTTGGCCAGATCCGGATTGGAATCCCTCAATGTTGCCAGGTTCTTTACGAGTTCGTGCCTTGGGTTAATATGCATTACCACTTTGGCCTCCATTTCCGGAGCATCCGGATTCATCTGCTTCATCATGCGCCGCATGGATGTTGTCATAAACTTGTCGCTGTTGGATGACATGGCCGGGCTTTCGATCAGACGATCACTGGCCCGCACGCTCTCTACACGCTCTCCCAGAGTCTCTTTTAACCAACCACACAATTTGTCGGCCTCATCTTGCGGTAATGCTTCATCTGCGTCTTTCTGTGTTACGCTTTCAAGCTCGATTTCATCCTGGTCGGCAGAGACCAAAGTCTTCCCTTCGAATTCGCGCACGTGGTTCATGACGAATTCGTCGATCGGTTGATAAACAAAAAGTACTTCAAGATTTCGCGCTTTGAACGCTTCCAGGTAAGGTCCGTTTTCAATCGTTTCCCGGCTGGTTCCTTGCAGGTAGTATATCTCTTTTTGCTCCTCCTTCATGCCTGACACATAATCGGCCAGGCTGGTAAGCTTACCTTTATCAGTGAGCGATGACTCAAACCGCAGCAATTTGGTAAGCTTATCTTTATGTGTGAAATCACTTGTGACTCCTTCTTTGATGAAGTTTCCAAATGTATTCCAGAATGTCTCGTAAGTCTCGGGGCGCTTTTTTGCTTCTTCTTCAAGCTGCTTCAAGTAACGTTTAGTAAGTACCAAATTCAGCTTCTGAATCAGTGCGCTGTCTTGCATAGTCTCACGCGAGATATTCAATGGTAGATCCTCACTGTCCACGACTCCTTTCAAGAATCTGAGCCACTCCGGGAAAAGTCCTTTGGGCTCCGCATCGATCAGGACCTTGCGGCAGTAGAGCGCCACTTCCGATTCGGCGCGAGTGAAGCCCATGGCTTCCATATTACTCGCCGGCGTATAAAGTAGAGCGTTAATGGCTAACGGAGCATCAGCGTTGAAGTGGAGGCGTAGCATCGGCTCATCGAAGGCCTTGCAAGCGAACTTATAAAATTCGTTGTAGTCTTCCTCCTTGATCTCCGATTTGTTCTTCAACCAAATCGCATCCTGGGTGTTAACGCGTTCCCCATTTACGTTAATTGGAAATTGTACAAACGAGGAGTACTCCTTGATGATGCGTTTTATTTCATCGGCTTTGCAGAATTTTTTTTGTTCCTTGTCCAAGGATAAAACAACCTTAGTTCCTCTGCGTTGGCCGTCCACCGCTTGAATCTCAAAAGCTCCAGATCCATCGCTAGACCAAACATGGCTTGGCTCATCTTCCTTCCAGCTGTGGGAGAATACTTTTACGTCCTTAGCCACCATGAACGCGCTATAGAAACCCACCCCAAACTGGCCGATCAAGTTCAAGTTCTGCTCACTACCTTCAGAGAGTGCCTGCAGAAATCGTTTGGAGTCTGAGTGGGCAATCGTTCCTAGGTTTTGGACCAGCTCCTCGCGAGACATCCCAATACCGAAATCTTGGATCGTCAGCGTATTGGCGGTGTCATCGGTGGTGATATTGATCTCCAACTCCAGGTTTTCGTCGAAAATGTTTTTCTCGGTAATTTTTATACGCCTCAGTTTTTCCAATGCGTCCGAAGCATTTGAAATGAGCTCGCGAACGAAGATTTCCTTATTAGTATAAAGAGAGTGGATAACAATATCCAGCAGCTGTTTAACGTCGGCCTGAAATTCGTGTTTTTCCGGTGCAGTTGTACTCATAATATTCGATTAGTCTGATAATCTTTGCGTATAAAAAATGAAACCGGAATTCTTATACGGATGAGTTCACAAAAATCAAGACCCACTCGATATCCTTTTGCTGCCGTAGGGCGGATTCCTGAAAATTGGGAGGGTTGGTAGGATTTGGGTTGTTATTAGCCGTTCCCTGAACCTAAATGTACCACTATGCCATCCCTTGCAGCAAACAAGTCTCCTCTGAAACCTTTGTTAGATGAGGTAGGTCCGGTTGACCAGGTCGCTATCGAGGAACGCGTTGCAAAATTCACCACGCGGAGCATTAAAAAAGCTAGCAAAATCCAAGGATTGAAACTGGCGGTTTCCATGGTGGATCTTACCACTCTTGAAGGGAAGGACACGCCCGGTAAAGTGGAGTCGCTTTGCCAAAAAGCCCAGTGCCCGGATGCGGAACTAGATACGCCGCAAGTGGCCGCAGTTTGCGTCTACCCCGCAATGGTAAAATACGCCCGCCGCTTTCTGGGAGACTCCCAGGTCCGAATTGCCTCTGTGGCCACAGGCTTCCCTTCTGGACAATTTCCACTGCGAACCCGCATACAGGAAGTCAAACAAGCGGTGCGAGACGGCGCGGATGAAATCGACATGGTCATCCAGAGAGGGGCTTACTTGGCCGGAGAGCTTCAGGCTGTTCGGGATGAGATTGCGGTGGTTGCCGAGGCATGTGGAGATGCCCGTTTGAAAGTCATCCTCGAAGTCAGTGAATTGGAATCATACGACAACATACGAGCTGCATCGTTTTTAGCTATGTCTGTTCTCCGTCCCGGCGACTTTATCAAAACCAGCACAGGCAAAACCTCAGTCAATGCCACCTTGGCGAACAATCAAGTGATGCTTGAAGCCATCCGAGACTTTTACCTCGATACTGGAATTCCGATTGCTATGAAACCGGCAGGAGGAATCAAAAACTCCAAACAAGCCTTGCATTTCCTGGTGGCGGTCAAAGAAACCTTAGGCGATGCTTGGTTAACACCTGAGCGTTATCGGTTTGGGGCTAGCTCCCTACTCAACGATTTGCTCATGCAGCTTCGCAAACAACAACAAGGTGTTTACCAGGCTCCTTGGAAATTCAGTGACGCAAGTACCGGCTATTAATTAACGCTCTTTAATTCATGCCCACGAAATCAAAACCAGCCCGTAAATCCACTCGCCACAGAACTCCTGAGTTACTCTTTGGTGACCTTTGGGAATTCGATCCCGCTCCGGAATTAGCCGATCCGAAACTGAAGCAGAGTTATTCTCTCTATATTAATGGTCAGTTCGTGGCTCCCCGCAGTAGGAAGTATTTCGACTCTATCAATCCCAGTACAGAAAAACAGCTCGCTAGGATTCCTGCCGCTGGAAAGGCCGATATCGATGCTGCGTTTTCCGCCGCCCAGACTGGTTATAATAAATACTGGGCAAAACTTCCCGGCAAGGACCGTGGTAAATACCTCTATCGAATCGCACGATTGCTTCAGGATCGATCACGCGAATTTGCAGTCGCCGAATCCTTGGACGGGGGAAAACCGATTAAAGAGTCCCGCGATTTTGACCTGCCCTTGGCCGCAGCCCACTTTTTTTATTACGCCGGGTGGGCGGATAAGTTGGAATACGCTTTACCTGGTGTTTCTGCGAAACCTTACGGAGTTGTCGGCCAAATTATCCCTTGGAACTTTCCATTACTCATGCTGGCCTGGAAGATAGCGCCTGCGCTGGCCACCGGTAATTGCGTGGTCATAAAGCCAGCCGAAACCACCTCAATTACCGCCCTCAAGTTTGCCCAGATCATTCAGGAAGCAGATCTGCCGCCTGGGGTGGTAAACATTGTTTCCGGTGCGGGAGCCACCGGGCAGCTCATCGTGAATCATCCGGCTGCAAAGAAGATAGCCTTTACGGGATCCACCGAAGTCGGCAAAGCGATTCTGAGAGCTACCGCCGGTAGCGGCAAAGGCCTCACTCTCGAGCTGGGTGGTAAGGCAGCCAATGTAGTATTCGACGATGCACCTATTGACCAAGCCGTCGAAGGAGTCATCAACGGGATCTTTTTTAACCAAGGTCACGTTTGTTGTGCCGGCAGTCGTTTGTTGGTGCAGGAGTCTATTGCCAAAGTATTTGTACGCAAACTAAAGACCCGAATTGCCTCTTTGCGTGTTGGAGATCCATTGGACAAAAATACCGATATTGGAGCCATTAACTCGAAAGAACAGCTCGACAAAATTGAGCAGCTTGTAGCAAGCGGCGTTGAGGAAGGCGCCGAACTTTTTCAAAGCAGTTGTTCTCTCCCCAGCCAAGGGTGGTTCTACCGGCCTTCCCTTTTTCTAGGAGTTACACAAAGCCACCGCATAGCTCGCGAAGAAATTTTTGGGCCTGTCCTTAGCATCCTTACGTTCCGTACCATCAGTGAAGCAATTGAGAAAGCCAACAATACTGCCTACGGGCTTTCGGCTGGTGTGTGGACGGACAAGGGCTCCAAGATTTTGAAAATGAGCACCGCACTTCAAGCCGGTGTAATTTGGGCCAATACCTACAACAAGTTCGATCCCGCTTCTCCGTTTGGCGGATACAAGGAAAGTGGATTTGGCCGCGAAGGAGGAAAACAGGGCCTCTGCGATTACCTGAAAATAGTACCCTAATAAATTTTATTTACCATGCCTCGAATACCCATAACAAAAACCCCGAAAGCGTATGTAGGGGGAAAATTCATACGGTCGGAAAGCGGGCGCGTATATCCGTTGAATGACAAGAAGGGCGAATTTCTCTGTAACATTCCTCAATGCACCCGCAAAGATACCCGTAACGCCGTAGAGCTTGCCGGCAAAGCCGGTGGTGCCTGGGCAGGTCGTTCCGCCTATAACCGCGGGCAGGTACTCTATCGCTTGGGTGAAATGATGGAAGCCAGGGCCGAAGAACTCGCTCAAGCCGTTGCTATTACAGGGGAGGTGTCCTTGAGTGATTCTCGGGCGGAGGTGACTGCATCTATTGATCGCGTTGTGTACTATGCTGGCTGGACCGACAAATATGAGCAGGTGCTGGGAAATACCAATCCGGTGGCCGGTTCCTTCTTTAATTTTTCTGTTACGGAAGCTTTGGGCGTAGTCGGTGTTTTTGCTGCCGAATGTCCTGCTTTACTTGGGCTTATTTCTCAGGTGCTTCCTATCATTACCTCCGGCAATTCAGTGGTAGCCCTCGCTTCGACCTCCAATCCTTACCCGGCCGTTTTGTTAGGTGAAATGCTTGCCACCTCCGACCTTCCTGGCGGGGTACTTAACCTTCTGACCGGTTACCGTGAAGAGCTTCTGCAAACCTTTGCCTCGCATGAACACATCCGCGGGCTCGACCTTGCGGTGGAGAATGATGAACGGAAACAGGCCGAGATTCTGGCTGCCGAGAGTGTTAAGCGGGTAAATATTCATTCGGAAAATCACGCTGACTATTGGTCAGGTGACGGTGCTCAATCTCTCTATGCGATCCGAAACTTTTTGCAATTCAAGACCACTTGGCATCCTATAGGTGTGTAACGGCCCTGTTCTGCAAGACCTGTCTTAAAGCGATAAGTTTCGGCGTTCCAATTCTGCCTCTATCTCCGCTTTACTTGGCATTGCTAGGGCGGTACCAAATCGGGTAACTGAAAGG
>JAPUIL010000008.1 GCA_027297085.1 Verrucomicrobiota bacterium
GTTGGCAGTGGTCGCACTTCTTAGCCCAGGACATGATGTTTTGGTATTATGAAATCAGCAATATCGGAAACACTAATTATGAGCAAGTTGCTGTGGGATTTTTTATCGATCCCGATGTCGGCGGTGATAGCGACCAGGACCAATTCACATTTGATTTGTCACGTGGTCAGGTGACGGTAGTAGATCCGGACAATGCCGGCAGTGGTCGCGGTGTGGCTGAGGGCATCGGATCATGGTCGCCTGTCGGTAGGTTCTCCGTGGCTCTGTTGGAAACGCCAGGTGTTGCCAATGACGGCATCGATAATGATGGGGATGGATTAATAGATGAAAGCCGGTCCGATGGCATCGACAACGATGGTGATTGGGTGGCAGAAACTGACGATGTCGGTGCAGATGGTGTTGCTAACTCCGGCGATGAGGGTGAGGGCGACGGAATCCCAACATCAGGGGAACCAAATTTCGACGCGACTGATATTGATGAATCCGATCAAATTGGCCTGACCAGCTTTGCCGCTTTCCCCGATGGCGGCCTGGACCTGAATAGTGCCAACGCCGTTTGGGCCGCGCTGGCAACAAATAGAGTTGACGACCCTGGTGACGCTGGTGAATTTGCTCTGGGCAGTGGCGGATTTTCCCTGGCTCCTGGTGAAACCCAACGATTTTCGGCAGTCATGTACCTCAGCGTCAATGAGAACGACCAGAGCTTGAATGAAAGCACTATCGCTCAGATCTACCGGAGCAATTATCGCTTTCCAGTCGCGCCGCCAAGACCACAAGTTAGTGTCGTAGCTGAAGACAAACGAGTGACTCTTTATTGGGGTAACAACTCCGAGTCAGCTCCTGATTTCGAAGGATATAAAATCTACCGGAGCACAGATCCCGGCTTTAACGATGTTTTCACAGTAACCAGTGACCGCGGGGTGCCAATTTATAGCAAATCCGTCGCTACCTTTGACCTTGACAACGACGTGTCAGATCTCTTTGGCTTGCAGGTGGATGGATTTCGTTATTTCTTGGGCAAAGATACAGGACTCGAGTACTGGTGGACCGACACGAATGTGGATAATGGCAAGACCTATTATTATGCTGTGGTAGCCTTCGACCACGGTGACGTACAGCGGCGGGAGTTTCCGGCGGAATCGCCTAAGAGTATTGTGATTGAACCTTCCGGCACCATCCTCACCGATGTGAATACAGTCGTGGCCACTCCTACCGTTGAAACAAGCGTCTTCGAATCTTCAGACCTGATCCTCGAGCATACCGAGGGGGTGGCAACAGGTATCGTCGAAATCGAAGTGATTGATAGAACCCTGGTCAAAAGTGGTGGCCGCTACGAGTTGACTTTTGATGATACGAGTTTTCCGCAAACAGTCTACTCTTTGCTGGATATCACCACTGGAAACAGCTTCCCGGTTTTTACGAACTCCGATAATTTCTCCACGGACGAGGTACGCAATACCGCCGATCCTATCTTCGATGGGCTGCACACATTTCTTATTGATGACGAACTAGCTTGGGATGCCCTCCGCACGGAATGGAAAGTAGGCGATTCCAATTGGTCCATCAATATGGGGCTTAACTCTAACTTGGGTTCTCCAGTAGCAGTACCTGCCGATTATGAGGTTCGGTTTGGTGAGGTAGGGATTGACACGGCCATTTTTACAACGCCTTTCCCAATCCCCTTTCAAATCTGGAATGTCACTGAGAATATCAAGCAGAACATTGTCATTTTGGATACGGATGGTGACGGTGCTTGGAATTCCGGAGATAACATCTTTATTGTAAGCGGGACGACTGTCCAGGACTTTAGACCGGTGCTGTGGACCATCGTCATATCAGAACCAACGGTGGCTAGCGGGATCCCATCCCTACCGCCGAAAAGCGGTGATGTTGCCTTTATTGCAACGTCCAAACCATTCTCTTCGCAGGATGTTTATACCATCAGAACCACAGCAATCTCCGAGGCCACAGATGTCACCGAATCTGTGCTGGACCAGGTAGCCGTGGTTCCAAATCCTTATATCGTCAATTCTGTTTTTGAACAAAGGAGCCTCTTTACGGGTGGGCAATTAGAAAGACGGTTGCAGTTCATTCATCTTCCGCCGCAATGTACCATTCGGATTTTTGACTTGCGCGGACGGCTCGTTACCACCTTGGAACATTCTTCTGGATTGGACGAAGGTTCTGCATTTTGGGATCTGCGGACAGATGACAACGATGTGGTTGCGTACGGGGTTTACGTTTATCATCTAGAAGCGCTAGGCATTGGTGAAAAAATAGGTCGCTTTGCTATAATCAGGTAGCCTGAAACTGCTGATGGGATAGTCGCGGAAACATTTGGAGTGAATTAACACAGTGAAGTCACTCCAAAATTGCGGTTGCTTAATTCCTCGGTTCATGCAGGGATTGAAGTCTTATCAATGAAAGGATTTTTCTCGACGTTAAACTATAAGGTATTTCGCATGATTATGAGCTTGAGCAAAAAATGCGTGTTTGTGGCCTTTATTACGGGGCTATCACTAACCATCTTGCCAGAGTCCGGCTTGGCCGGCACGACCGGAAAAATATCAGGGAAGGTAGTGGATGCGGAAACGGGCGAAGGCTTACCGGGCGCCAACGTTGTGGTGGTTGGAACCATGTCTGGTGCTGCGACCGATCTTAATGGTCGGTTTGTCATTTTGAACCTTGCACCTGGCAGCTATGCCCTAAAGGCGAGCATGATGGGCTTTCGAGCTCAGACCGTACAGAATGTTTCAGTCAATGTAGATCTGACGACCAAAGTGTCTTTTAGTTTGTCGACGCAGATTCTGGAGATGGGTGAGGAGGTAGTCGTCACAGCCAGCCGGCCAATGATCACCAAAGACATGACGGCGACGCAGGCAACCGTGGGTGCGGGCGAGATCGCAGCGCTGCCGGTCGAGGAATTCTCCGATGTCGTGCAACTTCAGGCGGGGGTGGTGCAAGGACGTGATGGTGGGTTACACATCCGTGGCGGCCGCTCGGACGAGATCAGTTACATGGTGGATGGCGTCGCGCTCTCCGATGTTTATTCAGGAGAAATCGCAGTTGAAGTGGAGAATAGCTCCGTGCAGGAACTGCAGGTAATCAGCGGCACCTTTAACGCCGAGTATGGCCGGGCGATGTCCGGAGTGGTCAACATTGTAACCAAAGTGGGCGGCGATAAGATAAGCGGCTCCGTTACGGCCTATTCCGGGGACTACGTCAGTAGTGATGATGATATTTTTACACATATTGATGACGTGGAACCTGTTGGCGTCAAAAATTTGCAGTTCAATTTGCAAGGTCCATTGCCTTTCACTTCCAATAAACTAAAATTTTTCCTGACCGGCCGCTATCTGGATGATGAAGGATATATCTTTGGCACTCGTTTCTTCAATCCGTCTGATTCATCTAATGTATCTTTCGATGGCCCTTCACAGTACATAATCCAGGCGACTGGCGATGGCAAAGCCGTACCGATGCGATTCAAGAAAAAGGCAACGGTACACGGAAAACTGACCTACCAGATCGCACCTGCCATCAAGCTGTCGAGTAGCCTATTGTTGAGTGATGGCGAAAGTCGTGATTGGGGTGATGAAGGTTCGGAGTTTGTCCCTGAAAACCAATTCCATGATTTTTACAGATTTTTGTTTAACCCGGACGGAGCTTCGACCCAGTTTCAAAACAGCTACACCCTCTTGACGACGCTGGATCATTTGCTGAGTTCGCGAACCTTTTACAACTTGAATTTCACTGCGATCAGAAACAAGGTGCGAAGCTTCGTTTACGAAGATCCGTTTGATTCGCGTTATGAAGATCCGGATCGTTTCCTGGCAGCGGTCGCGGCAGGCAATACTTTTTTCACGGGTGGAACTGACATGTGGCATAGCGAGCGTGAAACAAAAACCTTTGTCGGGAAATTCGATCTGACCAGCCAGGTGACTTATACCCATCAAATCAAGACGGGGGTAGAGGTTCGCTCACATGAACTTGATTTTGTTGAATTCAAGATAATACCGGCCAGGAACGAAAACGGCATCGAGATAGCACCTTTTCAATCGGCTCTGCCACCACCGGAATCACCGTTCAATAACCGCTATTCGCACCGCCCAAAGGAAATTGCCGTCTACGCGCAAGACAAGATGGAATTCGACTTCATGATCGTAAATGTTGGCCTGCGCTACGACTACTTTGATCCGAATGCGCCGGTCCCGACTGACCTCGGTGATCCGGGAAATCCAGACAAGCGCAAGGACGCCGGAGTCAAGTACAAGATTAGTCCGCGTCTGGGAATCGCTTATCCCATAAGTGATCGCGGAGCCTTGCATTTTTCGTACGGCCAGTTTTTCCAAATGCCGCTGTTTCAGTTCCTCTATGCCGATTCTGAGTTCGAAGTGGAAATTGGCAGGCTAAGAACCTTGATGGGCAACGCAGACCTGGAGCCACAAAAAACCACCATTTATGAAGTGGGCTTGCAGCAGCAGCTAACCGACGACCTGGCATTTGATTTGACCATCTATTCCAAGGACATCCGCAACTTGCTGGGTACCGAAATCTATCAATTGACGGCGGGCGCGGACCGCTATGCACGCTATGAAAATCGTGATTTTGGTACAACTCGTGGATTTGTTTTCGCACTGTCGCAACGGCACTCAAATTGGCTGGCGGCCTCGGTTGACTACACATTCCAGATAGCTGAAGGAAATGCCTCCGAACCAAACGCCTCCTTTGTCGACCGCAGGTCAAATCGTGAACCTGAGAAAAAATTAGTGCCACTGGATTGGGATCAAACCCACACCTTGAATTCATGGATTACCATGACACCGTCTCAAGGTTTGAGCGTTACTCTTCTCGGCCGCTACGGCAGCGGCTTGCCGTATACACCCAAATTTTTGAATGTCCGGCAGGCCTTTGAAAACACGGCTCGCTCGCGGGCCACGCTGACCGTCGATTTGAAGGCAGATTATTCAGTTAGACTGGCGGGACTGCGATATAATTTTTTCTTAAAAGTGTTTAATCTTTTTGACC
>JAPUIL010000080.1 GCA_027297085.1 Verrucomicrobiota bacterium
GAAGTAAAGAATATTGGGACGATCTGCTTTCGCATGGGCGAAGGTCGCTGATAGCACGACAAGGACGAGGGTAAAGATTTGCGTGTGTCTGTTCATCGAATCTTAGGCTGTCTAGTTTATTTAATGGGGGTAATAGGGAAAAAGGATTGTTGAATGATCTCCAGTTGTGGGTCAATTCTCTTCGGCACAGAGAAAGGGTGAAACTCAAGTTTTATAATTTAGGAATTAATAAGTGAGAGGGATCAATGGAAATGGCCTAGACTTTTGAAACGGAATGGTTTTAAGCTTTTTCCAGGTGAGGGTATAAGGGGAGGTCTCAATCCAGAAAGGTGACTATGAAATCATTACAAAAACTATTCCTTATCAGCATGGCGGTGGTGGGTTTGATCGCTGCCCAGCTTAATTTGCCGGCCGAAAAATCCAGTGACTACCAGGTTGTGAAAGACTGGCCCCAATTTCGCGAGGGATTTACTTGTGGAGAAGCGGCGGGAGTGGGCGTCGACTCGCACAACCATGTGTTCGTTTTCCATCGCGCTGATCCACCGATATTGCGTTTGAACGCCAAAACTGGCGCCATCCTGGACTCCTTCGGAGACGGCATGTTTATCAATGCCCACGGTCTGGAAGTCGACGACCAGGACAACGTATGGGTCACTGATACCAAAACCCATCAGGTGTACAAGTTTAGTCATGACGGCAAACTGCTACTGACCGTCGGTGAACGAGAAGTCAGCGGCTTGGACTCAACGCACTTCAATCAGCCAACCGATGTGGCTGTCAGCCCCTCCGGCGATTTCTACGTGTCCGATGGTTATGGTAACAGCCGGGTGGTCAAATTTTCGGCGGAAGGGAAATTCCTTTTTGCCTGGGGAGAAAAGGGTGATGCGCCGGGTCAGTTCGTTCTGCCTCATGGGGTTACTCTGGATTCGCGGGGCCGCGTTTACGTGGCGGATCGATCCAATGCGCGTATCCAGGTATTCGATTCACAAGGGCATTTCCTCAAGCAATGGAAAACCGAAGGACTGGGTCGACCCTGGGGACTGGAAGTTGCAGACGACGGTTTTTTATATGTTATGAATGGCGGGGACATGACTAATAAACCGGATGACTTTGCCGAGGTCCTAAGAATGAATCTGAAGGGTTCCATCCTGGAACGCTGGGGTTCTTTCGGTGCCAAGCCCGGGCAATTCAGTTGGGGGCATGATATTGCCGTCGGTGAGGATGGCTCAATTTACACGGTCGAAGTTCGCAATAATCTGCGCGCGCAAAAGTTTATTCGACGGTAAACAAAGAGAAGCTGCTCCACCGTAGTTCTTCGTTAATTGCTGGGTGAAGGAGAGATGTACCTGATTTTCTCCTGGTGGATTCAAGTCTTGAATCTGTTTCGACTTGTCCCAATCATCCCGGAGACTAGTCCCAAACGTTTCAAACGCCTTCGAAAGTGCAGGTTGAACTCATTTAAAACCAGTGTGTTATGGATATTAGTAGTGACTTTTTAAACCTCACAAAAAGTGGCGATACAAAAGTGCCCTTGTTATTTTCGCTTCGCTGTCGCCAGGGCTCGGTACGAAGTCTAAAACCGACATGCGCGAAGAGCTGTGTTTCAGCCCGCAACCCGCTTAGTCACGTAGGAAACTACGCTCCTGCGCTTGCTTGCAAACTGCGCCTTGCTCTTCATCACATCTCAGTTTTTTGAAACACCAGGGTAGTGATTCATTCCCGCTAATATGAAAACCAATCAGGACCGTCTTATTTTATACGTAGCGGGGTTAACAGCTTTGATGCTTTTGTTGGTACTGACTGGTGATTTGATCCCGATTGTTTTTCGTTTAATCGTTCATACCGGTTGTATCATGGGCATCATCAGCATTATGATGCTTAGAAATGTGCTGAGTGATTCCCGTGCGGCAGTAATCTGGAGGCTCTATGCTTTAGGATTGGTGATCATGTCAGGCATCATTCTCACCATTATTTTTCTCCATGAACGTTTTGAAACCGGAGACCCTTTGCTGCTAGGTATGGAACCGGGCACTACATTACTTGTATTCGGAATCTCGCTGTTTCCTTTCTGGTTTATAGTGCTATGGGTAATAGGTTTTCGGCGCGCAATTGTGCCGCTTGAAAAGGAACACCATCTCAACCAGCTCAAGTCGGAACGAGCGGAAAGCCGGGAGGATGCCGATGGGTGACCGGACGTTGATTTTAAGCATTGTTGGAGGATATATGCTCGTCTGTTTAGGGATCGGATTCTTGGCGGCGAAACAGACCAAATCTTCAAAGGACTTCTTTGTAGCAGGAAAAAGTTCAGGTATTATTGTGATGGGATTCGCCGCCTTCTCCACTATCATGAGTGGCTTTGGCTTTATTGGCGGCCCAGGTTTGGTCTATAAGTATGGTACCACCTCACTTTGGATTTGTTTGCCTGCCTCCTTCGGGTTCGCGATTACGGGAGTAATTTTGGCGAAAAGGTTCAAGGCGTTCGCCGATCTTTTCGACATTCTGACACTTCCGGATGCCGTAGCAATCCGCTACAACAGCGAGACCTGTCGTCTCATGGCTGGATTGGTCATAATCATGGGAGTTATCGCTTATCTGGGAACAAACATTCTTGCATTCGGAGCTGTGGCCGCGACGTTTTTTGGTATCGATTTTACGGTCGCCACGGTAATTGGTATGGCCGTGGTGATCAGTTATGCCGTCTTTGGAGGCATCATTGCCGGGCTCTACACAGATGTTTTTCAAGGAGCCATCATGATATTTGCTTCTGTCGCCTTGTTTTTTATTGCCATCTCAACCGTTGGTGACGGGAACTTTTTCGATGGACCGCGGAATATAACCGAAGTATTCACGGCTGCGGGCGAAGGTGATGCGGTGGGTGCCTGGGGTGTGCTTGGGCCGATGGCTTGTCTGAGTTATATTTTTCTCTTCAAACTGGGAAGCTGCGGTCAGCCACACACCACCACCAAATTGTTCATGCCGCGGGATATGAAACCGGTAAGGTGGAGCGCCGCATTGGGGGCGAGCGCCTATATGCTCTGCGCATTACTGTGGGTCAGTGTCGGATTCGCCATGAAGTACCTGGTTCTGACAGGTGCGGCAGAACCCCTGGCGCTGGGCAATGAAGACAATGCTGCGCCAGCCTTCCTGATGAACCATACTCCTGCCTGGTTGGCTGGAATGGTATTCGCAGGATTGTTTGCTGCAATTATGTCTACCGCAGATTCATTTTTAAACATCGGCGCCGGGGTGTTCGTTAGGGATATTCCTCGAGCTATTCTCAAGCGTCCCGTTAAACGGGAATTGCTTTGGGCGCGCATCGCGACCTTTCTTCTGGCTATCGTGGCAACCTTATTCGCGCTCTGGGCCCGGAAACACGGCGATCTCATTGCCGTTCTCGGCATCTTTGGATGGGGCCTGTTTGCGGCAGCGTTTGTTCCCATGGTAGGGATTGGATTTAATTGGAAACGGGCAACCTGGCAAGGGGCTACCTGTGCAGCCATTACTGGAATTGTTGTCAACCTGGGATTGGACCTTGCGTCCAAGTACCCGAAAGAAGCGCCGCTCTATGAAGTGCCGGGTGATGTCAGCGTCGGCGCCATTGCACTCATGTCGTCGATCATAGTAATGATTCTGGTATCGCTTGCCACCAAACCTAAGGCACTTGATCCGCGAGTAGAGGAAGCCATAGACTTCTAAGTAGAACAATTTCGAATAAAACAGGCGCAATTTTTATTTGCAAAGGCATTGCGGGGACGCGATGGCCCTACCTTTTAAAGTTATTTTAGGTAGGGTGGCTGGAATGTATTGGGCAGCCAATTACGTTTCACGCAAGACTCGTTTCAGCAGTTTTCCGGTAGGACCCTTGGGTAAAGCGTCTCTGATTTCCAGGTGACGGGGATATTTGTACGCCGCGAGGTGTTTCTTACAATAAGCAATGATTTCTTCACTGGTTGCTTGTTGTTCGGGTTTTAACGAGATCACCGCCTTAATTTCCTCACCGTAGCGTTCGTCCGGAATCCCGATGACCGCCGCCTCCATCACTGCTGGATGGGTGTAGAGCACTTCTTCAACTTCGCGTGGGTAAACATTGTATCCACCACGCAAAATCATGTCCTTCTTCCGGTCGACAATGAACACATCGCCCTCCTCGTCGATGTAGCCAATATCCCCTGAATGAAACCATCCACCACGCATCGCTTCGGCCGTGGCCTCAGGATTCTTGTAATAACCTTTCATTATGTTGGGACCGCGCATGACGATCTCACCACGTTCGCCCTGGGGCACTTCCTGATCGTTTTCGTCGAGGATCTTCAAATCAACTCCCGCGATAGGTTTGCCAGGGGTCCCGCATTTTGTGGTTTCGTCTGGCCGCTGGATGACTGCGATAGGCGAAGTCTCTGTTAGTCCGTAACCCTCCTGAATCCTGACGCCGAACTTTTCTTCAAACCGGCCTTTAACTTCGACTGGCATGGGCGCACCTCCGGAAACGCAGAATCTAAGACTAGACAGGTCGGCATCTTTGCATTCTTCATCATGCAGGATAGCGAAATACATAGTGGGCACTCCCGGAAAATACGCCACCTTATCGCGTTCAATCGCTCGTACGGCCTCCCCAGGAGTAAATCGTTTTAGATAGGAGGCGGTACCTCCACCCAGGAGCATCGCATTCTGGATGTTGGTTTGACCAAATATATGGTAGAGCGGCAGTCCTGCCAAACCCACGAAACCAGGCTGAACCACATTGATCTCCTTGGGCCATATACTGAAGGAACGTTCGGCGATGTACTGGGCATTATGGTAAAGATTATAATGTGTTAGCTCTGCGCCTTTGGGGTGCCCTGTGGTGCCGCTTGTATAAAGGACGACCGCGGTATCATCGGGCATGGTCTGGCAGAGATCCGCATGATCCGATCTTTCCAAAACTTCAGCAAAATGCTTGGCGTTAGCCGGTACTTGGTCCGCATCGCTGTCGGTGACGAAGTAAAGAACACTACATGAGTCGCATCGTCCGTATGCTTCCAAACCGGCCTCCTTGCAATCCGCGTGCAGTATGAAGACCTTTGCCTGAGAGTCAGTTAGTTGATAGACAACTTCATCCGCCGACTGAAGTGTGTTCATCGTTACTACAGTTCCACCGGCATAAAGAATTCCAAAGTAAGCAATGGAGAACGGAGGACAGTTCGGAATCATGATGGCGGCATTATCACCAGGCTGAACACCGGCATCAATTAACTCCGCTGCAAATTTCCGGACATAGCCGTCAAGTTCATCATAAGTATATCGCTCCGAATCATAGATCAGAGCAGTCTCGGAACCATATTGCCGCGTCGAATTCGCCAACAAACCACCTAGATTTAATGACATATCGACTTCACGTTTTTTGATTCATATCGGGAACGGCGGAATTGTTGAAAGAAGAAAAGCGATTGGCGAGAGAAAACCCGGTTGTGCAGGTACGCAACCTCAGTTTTTTTGACTGGCTTGGGTTTGGATTTCCAGGATAGTGTTTTCAATCTATGGCACGAAGTTTCTTCTCTAACTTATTTATTCTCACCGCTCTGGTATCTTTTCTCGACGCTCGGCCCAATGTAATTGTGGTCATGACCGATGACCAGGGGTACGGTGAGCTTTCGGTGCATGGAAATCCGATTCTGAAAACGCCCAATCTGGATAAGCTTCATGGGGAGAGTCTGCGTCTGATCGACTACCATGTAGCACCGATGTGCACTCCCACGCGTGGTCAATTGTTGACGGGAATGGATGCTGCTCGCAACGGAGCTATCAATGTCAGCAGCGGACGTTCACTTCTGCGGCCCGAACTTGCCACCATGGCAGATATCTTTGCCGATAATGGATATACAACCGGTGTTTTTGGAAAGTGGCATCTTGGCGACAACTATCCGTTCCGGCCAGAAGATCGCGGCTTTCAGGAAACCGTATGGTTCCCTTCCTCTCATATTAGCTCAGTCCCGGATTTTTGGGGCAATGACTATTTCGACGATACCTATATCCGAAATGGAAAACGGGAAGCCTTCAAAGGATATTGTACTGATATCTTTTTTGAAGAGGCCATGAAATTTATGAGCGAGTCCGTTAAATCGGGGAAGCCTTTCTTCACCTATTTGCCGACGAATACACCTCACGGTCCGCTTATTTCCAAAACGGAAGATATCAAAGCGCTGGAAGCGGCTTTCGCCAATTCAGATTTCTCGGATATGGAGGCAAGCCTCAAGGCCAGGCTCGTACGATATTTGGGCATGGTTCGAAACATTGATACCAACATGGGGAGACTCATGGATTTCCTCGATAGGGAAGGGCTGAGGGAAAATACCCTATTGATTTTTAAAACTGATAATGGAAGCACCCATGGTCATTTATATTTCAATGCCGGGATGCGTGGAATGAAAACCGAGTTGTGGGAAGGGGGGCACCGGGTCCCTTGTTTTATCAGCTGGCCCAAAGGAAATTTAGCGAAGCCGCAGGATATTGGGGGCCTGACCCAGGTTCAGGATATTTTTCCTACGCTGGTGGACCTGTGTGGAATCAAGACCTTCGCCTCAAAAAATTTCGACGGCATAAGCCTGGCTCCCGTTTTACGTGGAGAACAAAAGGTACCGGAAGACCGGATACTGATTATCAACTATAGCCGGATGCCGTCAGGGTTTAATTCTCCATCGCCTTACACCCAATCAATCCTTAAGCGAAATCATGCCGGTGTGCTTTGGAAACGTTGGCGCTTACTTGAAGACCGGGAATTGTACGATCTGCAATCCGATCCCTTACAACAAACCAACGTTATAGATCGTCACCCCGAAGTCGTCGCCAAGATGAGAAAGCATCTCTATGCGTGGTGGGACAAGGTTGGTCCAACGGCCAATGAACCGCAGCGAATTATCATTGGGCACGAGCGTGAGAACCCTATGATGCTGACAGGCTGCGAATGGTTGGATGTATTTGTGGATCAGCAACGGCAGATTCGCAGGGGCACACGCAAAACCGGATACTGGGTCCTGGATGTTGCCGAGGCCGGAGACTATGAATTTGAACTTCGTCGTTGGCCGAAAGAGATCAATTTACCATTGATGGACCCCAGCCCCGGCGGAGGAGTGGCTCTTCCAATAACAACCGCGAGACTCTTTATAAGTGACTACCAACATTTAGATATCAGTGAGAAGAGAGCCTACGGATATGAAGGTCTGACTAAAGCTGTTAAGACAGGCGATACGGGTGCGAAATTTACCGTTCCTCTCGAAGCCGGCCCCATGGCTTTGCATACCTGGTTCGATGATGCGGAAAGAGAAACGATTGCCAGTGCGTATTATGTATATGTGACAAGAATGTAAGTAGTAGGATTATTTACTTTTTCTTTCTTAAATTGTAGGAGCTACCGAGGCGGTAGCCGACACATCTACAAATGGAGTGCAGAATAACATTTTAACTTATTATACCCCGATGCTTGCGTCGGGGTTGGTGATTTAGTGCTGAGGAAAAAGACCAGATCGGCAGCAAGCTACCTCCTACATTAGGATATGCGATACGAAGTGTAGGAGG
>JAPUIL010000800.1 GCA_027297085.1 Verrucomicrobiota bacterium
ATAGGGTTTTTGCGCCCTTCAGGGACAGGAGGGACAGCGACCAAGAAAAGTCAATGAAATCAACCCAGACGAATAAACGGGAGGGACAACAATGTCATGGGGTTAATGGTCATAATTCGCCATTCGCCACACTGTGTCCAAAATTGGAATTCGCACCCCACAAGGTTACTTCAAAACGAACGTCTTTAGATGCGGAGAAATCGTGGTATCTAGTTTGCCACGAAATCCCGTCGCTTTGTAAAACTGCCACGTAAGCTCTTGTCTGACGTCGTCAAGCACCGGAACCGCATTGGCAGCGGCGGAATCGATGTCCTTCGTCAGAATAATGCAGGCGGTCTTGAACAACCGTTGAGCGACAGTGTGACTGGGGTTTCTCGAGCCGTGCGACCAGATCACGTTCTGCACGCCTATCTCCTGCAAACCTCCGTAGATTGTCGTAGCGGGCGGTGAAGGTGGATGAGGATCCTTAATGATCCGGATCGGGCCGACCTCATTGGGAGCCAAGAACCCCATATTGTAGAGGTCGAGATTGCAGTAGTAGAATTCTTCATTATTGACCCGGTGCATCTCAAATTTACCACCCCCCTCCTCAGTCCAATCCACCGCGTCATAATCCATGGGGGAGTGATCATTATCGAAAAATCGACTCCAGTGATAGAGTCCTTGTCCGGTTGGGCCCAGCAAGAGATCGAGATGATCCGCTACCTCGGCCGCAAAGTGTTTGAATCGCTCAAACGCGCTCCAATAGTGACCCACCTCCTGCAGAATAGTCCTCATATTCCCAGGCCAGCTCCAGGCACCGGGCGAGATGACGTTGAAAGCCAGTAGTTTGTTGCTGCCCCAAGCGGCGCGGTTATTGAAATTGTCGCCTGCGTAGTAATTGATTCCCGACGTGGCATTGAAAATGGCGTTGTGAAAGGAACCGGAGCCAGGGAAGCCGGACGCCGTATCGTGAAAGAAAATCAGGAAATCATAGGCGTCCGGGTGAGTTATTCGAAACAGCTGGTACGCGTGAATATAGTCGATACCCGATCCCGTATCGACGGCCCCGTCGTCGACTACTACGGCGAGGTTTCCGAAGTCAGGATCTTTCTGCTGGTTAGTGTATTTAGCCTTCTTGATCCTGGGCGCATTCTGCTGATGAACTTTGGTGAAATCGACGAACATCATATCAGAGTCGTCGTGGCTCTCCTGCTGTCGCTTTCCCAGCTGGACGACATCCGTCTTCACACCGAGGATCTTCGCCGGTATGCGCTCTTTCGCGGGGGCGACCTTCCGGCTCTTCTTCTTTACATATACTACGATGGCCAGCTCGCCGGTCGACTTTCCCCGCTTTTCCTTGAAGCCGTAGCCGACGCCGCTGACGCTCGGAAACTTTATCAGCTCCTTTTTCGCCTTTCTTAGAGCTTTGTCAAATTCGCGCGGATTCGATAGTATATTTGGGTTATTCAAGGTCTTGTCCACCCTTCTTTGAAAACTTAATCGATTTCACTCTTCCATCGCTCTCAAGAACGTAGTCTCCGGGAGCGAGCAGTGCACTCACCTCGTTCGTACGTGAGTAATCGGAAAAAATAATGTTTCCACTTGCCTCGCAGATCGTGACGAACGTTTGACCTGAAAGGAGAACAACCGCGCGATTTGAACCTTTGGCGACTCTGAATTTCTTGATCAACTGTGCATCCCCTCATGCTATGGGAGTCGCTTCGACTCCGATATTGTAGATGCTGATTGGGATACCGGCCCCCCTAGCATAAATCCATATGGCGTAGTTGAAGTCAGTGGGGTTGGTGACGTAATAACCGCCCGAGGGGGCAGCAACGGTTTCAAATGGAGTCCCTTGGGGGAATTGGGCGACGATGGATCGTCTGAAACGCCCGTTGCTATTGTAGTTTTCCCAGATACTAATGTGACAACGTCCGCCGGCGGGATTGGATCCGGTAACCCTCAGGCTTGTTATTTTGTGGCTGCCGTTGAGAACCAGGGGAATCATCCCGTATACGGTACCGGAGACCGCCGCAAGCTTATCAGAGCGGGTCCAGTAGACATCCCTAGTGAATTCTGGCCGGTTCCTGTATCTCCAGAAAACGGGTGGTATGGAAATCAAGCCCATAAGCTAACCTTCCCCTTCAGCAACGACGTAAAAGACGATACGAACTCTTTGAACTTTGCTATGGTAATAATAGACCATGGTATTAGCTTCGCAAGGAATGTCACAAAAATATGAGCTAAGTTAATCAGATTCAGTCGCAACGTCGGTCGGCAACTCAATGAAATTCTTACAGTTTGAGACTGTCACTCCTGACAAAATGATTTTTCGGATTCGGGCCGCTATTCTCATGTAGTGGTGGTGGAGTCCACCGACTTTCTTGGATTCGACGATCCGACCACTGGCATGAGAATGACGAGCACAAACAGGACATTGAAGCTGGCTGTTGGAACTGTAAAGAAACCGAGTGAGATGAATTCCTTGGAGCGATTCTGCAGAAAGGTACTGTCAAGTTAACTAGAATTTGTTCATTTTCGAGGCAAAATTGTCTCTAGCCGGGACCAAAAATCAGCAACTTAGGTGGCATCTCGATCAGTGAAATCGCCATGAAATCAGTTAACTTGACAGTACCCTCACGTCCTATAAAAAACGTTACGGCGATGAGGTGTGTGAATCAGTGTACATCACAAGAATACCTTGTTTTACAGCGCTTCTAATCATCATAATATGCTCCAACACGCTATTTACGACAGAAGCACTTAAGACCATGGGAGAATTTTCGATGTACAAATTTATTAACAAATCTGGGTTGTCCTTAGCCCTGCTGATGGGCGGTCTTATCTTAAACGCCTGTTCCGCAGAAACGCCAGCTTCCAAAGAAACCACAGTCAGTTCGACGGCACTGAGCCATGCCCAACAGGTAAAAGCGTGTAACTTTGCGAAAACAGGTGCCTGGTGGACCGGCAGCTTTGGTGATCTGGCTGCCAACGTAGCCCATAATCCAGTTACCGGCGATACAGAATTCTGCGAATTCTACCAATTTGCACAAGACTACTTTTTGTACCTGATCTCTCCCTCATCCACAGCAGGTTTGGACAATTGGGAAAACCAGGCGA
>JAPUIL010000801.1 GCA_027297085.1 Verrucomicrobiota bacterium
AGACAACGCAAAAAGATGACGGCAATGTGTTCCCTGGAACTTGTCATGTTCATTGGCTATGGGTTTGAATCTTCCGAATACCTGGATCTTATCTGTGATGAATCCCTATCGGTAGATTCACTCGCTCTTATTGGAGACTACCTTTATGAAAGTGGTGTAGATGGCATCTTCCTAACCGACTTGAGAAGAGACGCTTTGCTCTTGGACGTACTTTCAAAATGGTGTGTCAAGGAAGGAAGAATGTCTTGGAGGCGGCATTGGCAATTCCTTCTTCTGAACGGTGATTTCGAAAGCTATGTCAATTCGCTTTCAAAAAACATGCGCTATAATTTACACCGCCGAACTCGGAATTTTAACAAAGCCGGGTAGGTAGTTTTTCGCCGCATAGACAATTAAAGAAGAGGCAAAAGATGGATGCATAAAGAAAAGACAAGCAAGTTTGACCACCCAATGCGGCAGCGATTTCACGAGATGGTTATTGAACCATTGTTAGAAGCCAACTTTCTGCGTTTTTATATATTGGAAATAAACGGTGGTCCGTCCGCAGCTTTATACTGCTATAATTATGATGACCACGTCTACTATTATCAAATTGGCATAGATCCAGCCTGGAAGAAGATGAGCATCGGCCTCGTTTTGATGGGTAAGGCTATCTCTGCAAGCTTCGCTGAGAAAACAAAAGAATTTGACTTCTTACGTGGGTTTGAGAGTTATAAACTAAAATGGACATCAGATACAAGGAATACGTTTGCCTTAGAGATAGCGTTTGGGGTTAGGGCGAAGATTTGTTTTGCTCTTCTTGCCCTAAGGCGTCAAGTGATCAGAAATCTGAAAGACGTCACCAAACCATTGCCACAGTAGGACAGAATCGAAAAGATAAATTTTCCCTTGACTGCTGAAAAGGTCCTTCCAGTAAGAGGATATCTTTAAAGGTTGTTGGAAAAACAATAAAGAGGAGCATATGAGTTCGTTGACCAACGGAATTAAGAAACTCTTTTCTGCTAGGTGGGAAAATGCACAATGTGCCCATGCAACTCTACTAGAGTTGCATGGGCGACCGATCCGTAATCCGCGTTTTCTTGGCATGAGCAAGCTTGGTCGCCTGAGTTGGTTTGCTTATTGGGAAGAGCAACCAGCAAAGATCTATGAGTGTCATAACGAGTCGCAGGCTGTGTTCATTGAAACACTCTCAAAGGATCCTTTGCTGGGAGTCCACTTCCCAACATGCCTTTTGAGAGATGGGGTGTATCTGGTTGTTGAGTGGGTGATAGGTAAACAAATGACGTGGCAGGAGATAAGACGAGATCGCAACCTTCTACAACAAGTCGTTCGCTTGCAATCTCTTATACATTCCAAGACACTACGGCTCACCACTGGTTCTGCACCCTTCTCCTACATTGACTATCTCAGGGAACGTTTTTTACGATACAAGGGGATATTCCCCTTTGATGAAGCAATTAGTGGGATTTGCTCAGTTTTTGAGGATAATCGGTTTGTGACAGAAGAGCGGATTTCCCATCCTGACTTAACGGCCGATAACTTGGTTTTGGACGATAGCACGATGGCCTTGAAGGTTATTGATAACGAACTGGTGACACAGAACCACTACTATCTAATAGATCTGTTTAACACGCACAAAAGCTTCGGCAGAAAACTCGAAGGCGACCTACTTGAACGATATCTAGACAATTACGTAGAGAACGGTTGTGACCTTTCTCTTCTGGTTAAGCATAAAAGCTTTTTTGCCACATTGTGGTGTTTGAGGTTAATTGGATCTGCGCTCCAAGCTGGTGCGATTCGAAAAGCATTACTGCTGGCTCAACAGTATACAGAAGGTCGCACAGAGGAGCATCCTTTGTTACAACTTGTGAAGAGGAGATTTCTATGACGGTTTACGAAACACGCTGGGATTTCATCCGGCGTTATGTGGAAAATAAACGTGTTTTAGACATTGGCCCAGCTGAACTTGTTGGGACGGTCAACCGAAACAAGTTTGATCGGTGGATACACCGAAAGATTGCTGAAGTAGCCGAAAGTTTGGTTGGTTTGGAGAAAAGCGCCGAGCAGGTGCACGCCTTGTGTGATCTGGGGTTTCATATCCGCGAAGGAGATGCTGAGCATTTTGATCTAGGTGAGAAGTTTGATGTCGTAGTAGCTGGTGCACTTCTTGAGCATCTCGCCAATCCAGGCCTTTTTTTGGACTGCGCCAGGAAGCACCTTGCGGATGGCGGCATGCTATTATTGACGACCCCGAATAGGTACAGTATTCTCAGGCTATTTCGTGTCATACGAAGCGGCAAGGTTCCCAGTACAAAAAACCAATTGCCAAACATGTTGTTTGGTTTGAACACTGATGCACTCCGTTCTTTTTTGGAGCGACACGGTTTTTCCAACATCCAATTTAACTACTGTAAATAGGTTGGGGCACCGAGCCCCGGAAGATGGGACAGATTGCTTGTCCAATTCGCAAGTAGACTGCGTCCCGTCTTGTTGCTCGTGCTGCTTGCTGTAGGTTATAAGCAAAGTGCAAAGTTCACAAGAATGATTGATAAGGTATGAACCATTCCTGTTAGGACTATAGACTCATATACAATGGAGAATTATGAATGGTTAAAGAAATCCTGTGCACACTGGGTCCTGCTTCTATGAATGATCGAGTCATTGCACGGCTTGAGGAATTAGGAGTTGCCCTTTTTCGTCTCAATTTGTCGCATACCAAACTTGAGGACGTTGCTGGAATCATCCAGTTTATCCGGAGCCGCACTACCGTACCACTATGTTTGGATACAGAGGGGGCACAGATACGATCCGGTAACCTTGTTGATGGTGAGATTGTTGTTCGAGAAAACGGCACTGTTCGCGCTCATCGTCTACCTGTTCCTGGAGATTCACAGAATTTCAATTTTCACCCGGAAAGTATCATCGATGAGTTAGAAGTCGGGGATTTTATCAGGATAGATAGCTCGGTGCTGGTTCAGGTAATCGATATTGAGACAGGTAGTCTGGTTATGCGAGTCTTGAACGGAGGAAAGATCGGCCAGAACAAAGCAGTAACTGTTGAGAGAAATATTTACATGCCCCCCCTTACTCAAAAAGACCAAAAAGCTCTCAACATCGGCAGAGAAATGGGGATCGTGCATGTAGCGCTTTCGTTTGCCAACTGTGCTGCAGATGTGGAAGAGATTCGAAGAATCGCCGGCAAGGATGCATTTGTGATTTCGAAGATTGAGAGTCGGGCGGGGTTAATGAATCTATCTGAAATCACGGTGAAGTCTGATGCGTTGTTGATCGACAGGGGAGATTTGTCACGTCAAGTCGCCGTTGAGCAAATCCCGGCAATACAAAAGAGAATCATCCAGGACGGCAAAAAAGCGGGGGTTAAGGTCTTCGTCGCAACCAACCTGATGGAGTCCATGGTTACTGCACCTAATCCAACCCGCGCTGAGGTCAATGATGTCTTCAATACCTTGATGGATGGGGCTGACGGCCTGGTTCTAGCGGCCGAAACCGCTATAGGAAACTTTCCCATCGGGTGCGCCAGTATGATTATGAGGATTATCCGTGAGTTTGAAAACGGCCCTAAGAGAGGTGCCGCTACTTACCTCAGTTCTCCAATATCTTTGCTGGTTGAACCTCATGGAGGGCGGCTGGTTACTCGTGAAGCCGGAGCTTCGGACCTTGAAGACCTTTGTAGGCTGAAGTCCATAAGAGTTAAGGATACAGACCTTATGGATTGCGAACAAATAGCATTTGGTACATATTCACCACTTACCGGTTTTATGGGACGTGACGCTTTGGAGAGTGTCCTCAACGCGTATCGTTTGCCGAACGGAATACCCTGGACGATGCCCATCGTCTTGCAAGTCACCAAAGAGACCATCGCTGATATTGCAGAGGGGGAGCGAATTGCTCTTACCGACGCAACCGACACGGTACACGCGATTATGGATGTCGGAGAGATTTATCCCTTTGACTTTGAGGTCACTTCAAAGACATGGTTTGGTACCAATTCCACTAATCATCCGGGTGTGGCGAAATTGGCTGCAAATGGCGACATTTTTGTTGCTGGGGATATAACCTTGGTTGAGAGGACTCAGTCCTCTCAACGTCAGTACGAGCTTACTCCTGCTCAGACCCGTTTTATCTTTACCAACAAGGGGTGGCACAAGGTTGTTGGCTTTCACACCCGGAATGTGCCTCATCGCGCGCATGAGCACATTCAGCTAGATGCCCTTGAAGCTGCTCACGCGGACGGACTGTTTCTTAGCCCGGTAATCGGACCCAAGAAATCCGGGGACTTCTTACCAGCTCCGATCATCAAAAGCTATCAGATGATGATCGATTTCGGTATTTACCCGAAAGGCAAAGTTGTGTTGGGCTGTTTTTCAACATATGCTCGTTATTGTGGCCCTCGTGAGGCGGTTTTTACGGCAATTTGCCGCAAAAATATGGGATGTTCGCACTTTATTGTTGGCCGTGACCACACTGGTGTGGGTAAATTCTATCAAAACAAAGACATCAGAGAACTCTTTGATATGCTTGGGGATATCGGCGTGAAGCCTATATTCTATGACGAAATTGGTTACAATCCGCACGACCTCAGCTATGGCTCATTGTCAAAAAACGACACGATTCCTATTAGCGGTTCGTCGGTTCGCGAGGCTTTACGAGAAAATCAGGAGCTAGGTGAATGGATCATTCGGGGCATGATCCAGAACATGCTGCATGCGGAAATTGCCGCCGGTAGAGCGATTTTTTGTGAATAATACAGTAGCAGAATTTGATTGATGAAAGAGGCGTCCAATATAGACGAACCAGTATTCGTCATCGGGACGGGGCGCAGTGGACTGAGCCCCTTAATGGATTTAATTGCTTATCATAAGACTTTTGCCTGGCTATGTCAATATAATGCAAAATTTCCTGCTTATTATGGAGTTTCATTTCTTCCTAGGATAGTTGATTTGCCCATATTTAATTCCAAATTAAAATTCAAAAAAGTAGTGCCAAAGCATGCTGAGGCTTTTCCTTTTTGGAACCAGCACTTCAGGGGATTTGGGAGACCCTTCCGCGATCTAGTGGAGGATGATGTTACACCTTTGGTGAGACGGAGAATAAGACATGCCGTGAGTGAAGTCATGAGATTTCAGGCGAAAGATAGGTTTATAGCAGAGTATTCTGGATGGTCTAGGATAAGCTTTATGAAGTCAATCTTCCCGAATGCAAAATTTATTCATATCGTAAGGGATGGCAGGGCTGTAGCTAATTCTCTGATCAATGTAGGTTGGTGGAACGGTTGGGAGGGTATCCACAAGTGGCGATGGGGGGTTCCGGAACCATGCATGCTGGAAAAGCTTGAAAAGTATAGCTATTCTTTCTTGGCACTGGCCGCGGTTCAATGGAAGATACTCGTTAGAAATATTTTAGAGAAAAGCAAACTTCTAAAAAAAGAAGATCTCCTGCTCGTGCGTTACGAAGATCTGGTAAAAAATCCTTATAAGATCGCTTCTCAATGTCTAGATTTCTTAGGAGTTGATAAAAATTGCAAGAGGTTTAAAAAACATCTGTCAACAGTTAAGATCGTCGATGCTAATAATAACAAATTTAGAATTCCGGCCTGGAAGGACAATATGACCAAAAAGCAGATTGCTATGTTGAATGATGTACTTGAGGATGAATTGGTTTATCTTAATTATTTAATCGGCTTACCCTAAACAAGGTTTTACCAAATGCAAAAGATTAAGGTTATCTATATTATGGGAACGGGTAGATGTGGGGGTACAATCTTAGGGATTCTTTTAGGTAATTTGAAGGATATATTTTATGCTGGTGAATTGGCATTCTGGCATAAATTCAAAGGTGTTCCTAAAACAGACAATGAAGAAGTTTTAAAATTTTGGCTAAATTTTAAAGACAAT
>JAPUIL010000802.1 GCA_027297085.1 Verrucomicrobiota bacterium
CCCTTTACAACCACAATCTGGAGAGGTGAAAAGATTGGAATTATCGGGCCAAACGGATCAGGAAAAACCACTCTACTTAAAATTTTATTAAAGCAGCTCGAGCCAGATGCAGGGTCCGTCGAACATGGCAGTAAATTGGAGATCTCTTACTTCGACCAGCATCGTAGCCAATTGGACGAAAAGAAATCGTTATCAGAAAATATTTGGGACAAGAGCGATAGCATACTCTTCAATGGACAGCCGCTACATATTATGTCCTATCTGCAACGGTTTCTCTTTGACCCCAACCGTGCGCACTCCTCGATCAACGAGTTATCTGGCGGGGAAAGAAACCGCTTACTCCTAGCCAAGCTGTTTGCACACCCGGCCAATGTCTACGTGCTGGATGAGCCGACGAACGACCTGGACATCGAAACCATGGAATTACTGGAAGAGCTGCTTCTGGAGTTTAACGGGACCATCCTCCTGGTTTCCCACGACCGTGAGTTTTTAAACAACATTACGACAAGCGTACTCTCACTGGAGAACGGTAAGGTCGTCGAATACAATGGTGGTTATGACGATTACTTGCGTCACCAGCCTTTGGATACACCCTCACCCAAAGCTGCTAAACCAAAGAAAAAGGGAAAGCCAAAGAAGCCACGAGTGATTTCCATCAGTGAACGCAAAGAGCTTGAATGTTTACCTGCCACCATCGAGTCGCTGGAGGAAGAACATGCGGCCTTAGTCGAACAAATGGCTCAACCCGACTTTTTCCAGACAAGTAGAATAACACACGAGGAAGCTACCCAAGCACTGGCGGAACTGGAAAAGAAACAAGAAACCGCGTTTGCCCGGTGGGAAGAGCTAGAGGCGTTGCCCAGAAAATCAAAAACATGATCCGGATCATGGGCTTAATTTTGATCTAAGCAGGGACGGATCGCCGATGTGTCCTGCAAAGCTTTAGCGGAGAAGGACCTTTCGTTCGCAGGCAGTAAAATCCTCTAAATTCTTCGATATGTTGTTAGCCACTAAGTTGGCTCCTACACATTAAGTAATTACGTGGAGGGTTTGGCATTTCTCCGGTGCCAACAGCAGACTCTTTATAAACGTCATATCCGCAGCGGAAAGGTTCCGGTCCATCACTGCAAGATTACTGGATACCTGCCGTTCGTTTCTGAATCCAGGTATAACACAAGCAACCTGCGGAAAGTTTAGAACAAATCGGAGGGCGACCGAAGCGAGGTCAGGAATGCGTTCTCCAAACCGCTCCTTCAATTTGGCCATCTTGGGTTTCAGAGCGTGTAGATTTTCCGGACTGAATTTCGGAGATCCTTTTCGATGGTCACCGTCCTCAAACTGAGGAAGGTTTTCAGGATCGAATTTATCGAGCAGGATTCCTTTGTTCAATGGGCTGAATGCGACAAAGGAAAGTTCGTTGTCCGCCAATAGCTTCCCTACTGGGCCGTTCGGCTCAATAAATTGGGCATCCAATGCATGGGCCCAACTCTGCAGGACGGTTGGTTTGACAACTGGTACCGCTGTTTTGAAATGAGCGGCCGTATAGGCGGATTGGCCTTTGAGGCGGATTTTTCCCTCCGCGACCAATTGATCGAGCGTTTCCGCCGCAGCTTCCAGATATTCGTTATTCTTTCCGAAATTTCCATGATGCAGGTAGTAAATGTCGATGTATTCTCGACGAAGATTCTTCAGAGACTGCTCACACTGATGCCGAATATGAAGGGGTTCATACGCGTGTGAAGCTGTTCCAGCAAAATGCCCGACTTTGGTGGCCACAATGAAGTCCTCGCTCTTGAGACCCAGCTTGTTGAGAACCCGGGCGAGCATTCTTTCGGCCTGACCATTTCCGTAAACATCCGCATTGTCGAAATGGTTGACCCCGTTGTCCACTGCGACTTTTACGGCCTGAGTAACTTCAGCTTCATCCACATTGGCCCAGCCATTGGATTTGCCGTCCACCCAATTGAGACCTCCCATCGTCCAGCAACCGAGGCTCATTTCGGAAACTTCGACCTCTGATTTCCCCAATTTCCGATAGTTCATGTCAGTTTAGTGTAGTTTTGAGTTTTCAAAAAGTCATTGATACCGGCCTGCTAATTGTAAACAAACATCGCTTCCATCCTTTTTGTCTACTTAGACCAGTTTGAATACAGATGTTAATGTATCCTTTAATCCAACTAAAATCTCTGATCCGCGCAGCATTCATTCTTATTGCTGGGGTGCACTATATTCCCCTTCAGCTTTCCAGCCAAAGCAGTGACTCAGACGACATTGTAAATTTGACGCCTATGGAGATTATTGCGGACCGGGCCTTTGGACTAAATCTTGGGATTCCTGCGGCAATCCTGATTGGCGACGTGAATACCAGTTTATCATTGGACCAAGCCCTGCGTCGTTTGTCCTCTGTAGACACCTTTCGTTCGATCGATTCATTTACCGCGCACCCTACCACGCAAGGCGTGCGATTTCGCCATACGGCAACCAATGCAACTTCACGAGCCCTGGTCCTGGTGGACGGAGTGCCGCAGAACGATCCGTTCGGCGGATGGATATACTGGAACAAGCTGCCACTAGAGAGCATACAGTCCCTGGAAGTATTTCCTATTGGCTCTGTGCCGGCCTGGGGAAACTATAGCTCAGGCGGTGCCATTCACCTGATAACCGCTTCGCCCAACCGGGAACAAACGCGTTTCTCAGTACAAGGCGGATCTTTCGGCACATTAAAAGCGAGCCTGCATCATACGGCTCCGATTTCCGATTCTCTCGGAATATCCGTGGAAGGTCGAATATTCAGCACAGATGGCTACAAAGTAGTGCGTCCAGATCAACGTGGTCCGGTCGATAAAGCTTCAAAATCGGACTATGAATACCTGCGGCTACAGTTGGCCCAGCAGATCAATGAAATGTGGAGTTGGGCCTTAACCGGGCAATATTTCAGCGAAGACCGGATCAATGGAACGCTGCTCTCTCCAAATTCCACGGATTCGACAGATCTCTCCTGGAGTCTTTCTCGAGATGGAGGAACGGGCGCTGGATTTAACCTTGTTGCATTTTACCAGGATCGGGATTTCCAGAATATTTTTTCCTCGGTGGCTGCAGATCGTAACTCGGAAAGACAGGTCCTGAACCAATATTCGGTACCAGCAGAAGCGCTTGGGGGCCAAGCAACGTGGTTTTGGGAAGGGGATGGCTATGTAAATTTCCTCGCCGGCGGAGATTTTCGTCAAGCCGAAGGAAGCGCCAATGAGCTGACACGCAATCTAGGCGCGGGATTTACGCGTGAGCGACAGGAAGGTGGCGATCAATCCTTTGTTGGCGCATTTCTGACCATTCAAACATTGCCGGATCAGGATAGCAGCCTGGAAGGGACAATACGTTTTGACCACTGGAATCAAGAGAATGGTTTTCGCAAAGAGTTTAATTTGGAAACCGGCGCACAAACTCGAGACACCCAATACCCCCACAAGTCCGGGGATGTCGTATCATTGAATGCCAAATATAACCGGCAACTGGATCCAAATTGGAGCATTAGCGGACTAGCCTTTAGCGGCTTTAGGGCTCCGACCCTGAACGAGCTATATCGTCCGTTCCGGGTGCGGAATGACATCACGGAATCCAATCCCGATCTCAGAAAAGAAACTTCGACAGGCGGTGAGCTGAGCCTCCACTACCAAGACGAGGCAAATACTCTCCAATTGTCGGTATTTTATTACTCCCTGGACGATATGGTGACTAATGTTTTCCTACACAATGACACCGGCTTTGATGCCTTATGTGGATTTGTACCGGGAGGTGGTTCCTGTAATCAGAGACGGAATGTGGAAGATAGTGAGGTTCAGGGATTGGAAGTAGCCTGGCAGTGGGATCCAGGGGCCGATGTTGAGTTTCTTCTCAATTATACCTTCAGCAATACCGAGTTTAAGCGTTCAACCGGTCAGCCGGCTATTGAGGGGAATCGCTTCCCCTTGTCTCCACGACACAAACTTACATCCCAGATTCTGTGGCATTTCGGCGAGAATCTCGATTTCATCGCCCAGTACCACTACAGGAGCACTCACTTCGACAACGTGCTAAACACCCGAAAAATAGGCAGCTCTACCGTACTAAACCTGGGCGCTCAATACCAGGTTCCTGAATCTCCCTGGGCTTTCAGGGTTCAAGTGGATAACGTTTTGGACGAAGACATCACTACCGCCATTTCCAGCAGTGGTATTTATACTCAGGCGGCTCCAATCAATGCCTGGATAAGTGCCAGCTACGAACGGTAACATCTCAACGCGCGTCCCGTGAACGCTTCGTTTCGCAGTTAAGGTATTTCCCTAGCGATAAAACGGGGAGCATTTTCTTCCTATGGCAATATTTATGGTTGAAGAAAAAAGGCAGCTTGTCTTTGATAAAGTATGCAGGGAATCACGTTTCCTCAAAAAATCTGATCAAGCCATATGGCATAACCAATATTGAACCACCAATTCTCAAAATTATGACCTCCACCTTCGAAGGATATGTAGAATCAAACGGTAAGACAATTTATGAAGCCGTCCAAGGCACTTTTC
>JAPUIL010000803.1 GCA_027297085.1 Verrucomicrobiota bacterium
AAGGAAGTCGCCCTCACAAATCTCGGAAAGATCAACAGCCCCACCCTATTCGTCGTCGGCACCGCCGACAGATTTCTACCTGCCGTAAATAGGACCGTCGCCATCCTGAACGATTTGGGCAAAGACTCATCCATCGACATCTACCCTGGCGAGAAGCACGGCTTCTACTGGGGCCCCCGGAAACAGGAAGGCAACTACGAGCCGACTCCCGCGTTCACAAAGGCCTTGAACCACGCCGTCACTCTTTTCGAAGACAGAGTCGAATAAACCTGGAACGGATGGTCCACGACCTGACGAATTCCGAAAATCATACCCAACTCCGGCTTTTAAAAAAGAACTAGTCGCCAACAACAAAACGGAAAAACTGACGTGTCTCTTCAGTGTAAGGGGCCGTAATTTCAAATCGATTGTCACCGAGGTCTGTCACAGTGATTGTCTCAACATCGAACCACTGGTAAGGATCAATTAAATCAGCTGTTTCGACCCGTATAGTTGCCCCGAATGAACCCGGAGCTTTGAGTATGAACCTCACAGTGTCTTCATCGAGCATCTCGATGAGTTCAATTCCAAAATCAGAGGCTGTGACAAGCGTGGTTGTTTCGATCAGTGGCTCCTTGACCTCTTTGATACCCGCCCAATCAGTAGCTATACTGTAAAACGAGTAGGTGTGACCCGCTAAGCCTAAATAGTCAGGATTTGGCGTGTCTGAAGAACCTAGCCATACGGAGAAGGGACCGCCATCAACCGAATGATAAACGGTGTAATAGGCTACTCCCGATCCACCAGGATCCTCGCCATCCAGCATAACAACAAACGAAGAGGAATTCGATGTGGGAGGACTCGAAGCCTCACTCGTCGGAGCGTCCAGATCGATCGTATGCAAAACAGTCGGAGTTTCAATAGGATCATTTAAATCAAATACGATTTCGGCGGTGTTCTCAAACATAGTTCCTTGGGGTAGTCCTACTTTCTGTTTAACATCATAGCCTATAAATCCTTGACCATTTCCGCTGTCGTCTTCGACTTGAAGGAATCCATCGAAGGCCCCGAATGGATTAAGACCCGTAGCCGGATCCAGCGAATCAAACACCACTCCGATTGCTCCGGTTGTACGGTCGAAACTCCCAGTCACGCGCACGACCAAAGGTGTGCCATCTGCATTTTTAAAATCCACATCCGTTACAAAGTTTTGCGTGTTTTCTGGTATCTCCTGAGACACATCCGCCCAACCAAACTCACGAAATGAAAAGGTATTATAATCGTAGTCAGGATCGAGCGTATCCGAGATGGTTACACGAAGGGCAGGAGCCGTAGCTCCTTCTTCAGGATCATTTTCAAACAGAATGGTATAGGGTATGACCTGGTCTGCTCCTATCCAACCCTCGGGGCCATGGCCGTTTAATCCAAACTTGTCATTGGGGTCAAACGAGCCAACAGCCATGGGCCACCTACGTTCATCAGGCACAAAAAATTCGCGGTCCTTGATATCGGGAATGTCGTCAATATCTTTAATGACATCACAACAACCTTCTGGAATCTTAACTAGGTTGTTAATGTTAAAGATTTCGGAAAAGGATCCCCCTTGCTGTTGAAATCCTCTGGTAGAACTACCCGGCAAAGCAAACAACGGACTTACCGAACCTGATTCTTCCGGAGTAAAGAAACTAACATCCAATGCCGCTGGATCACTCCAACTGCCATTGCTCAAAGTTGAGTAAGTTAACTGCTCAACTAAATCTTCAAGATCGGCATTTCCACCCAAATTAATCAACTCGGACCAAATTGCCATCGGGTTATCGCCTACCTGCCCCAAGGCTGCATTGGAATTTGCCTGTGCCTTACTTAACTTACTAAAGGGCAGCCATAGCATGTTATTCGAATCCCACATTTGAACATAAAGTTTTCCACTCTCGATGTCACTCTCAAGCCATGTGGCAAACACGGTTCCATCCACCAGACTGTGTAGCCTCAAGTTATTGGCAATTCCAGGAATCTTGTTGAGCAATTGGGGGGTGCTCCAACCGGTATCCGTTTTTCTGATATAACAAAGATCGGCAGCCTCGTAAGCCTCCAACGCGGCCTGAACATCAGACGCAGTTGAAAAACCAGTCATATCCGCATGGGCAAATACCACCAACAGCTTTCCATTTATATCCTCAATCACACGCACTTCACGGTTGGCACCGGTTACAGAAAGTGCAACCGGGGTGCTCCAGTTACTTCCATTAAATTCTGCATACATTATCGAATTATTCAGACCCGTTCCTGCAGTTGCTTGTTCACGTATCCAGACGGCCAGCGTATCTCCTTCAGACGTGGTAAACAAGGTAGGCTTGCTGTCATCCTCAAAATCGCTGGCAACACTGGCCAGAACAGAATAACTCGTACCGCTAGCACCGCTCATACCGCTGTTGCTATACACCGCAGCGGTTCCGGCTTTTGAGCTGAAGTATATTGTTTCGTCGATTTGCAATCCATCCGAATTCGTGTACGAGCGTGTATAACCTTCATCTGCGGCTGCAGGTAACCCGAAAGAAGCAGGATCTAATGTGCCACCTGCGCTAACAGTAAGTGCTCCACTGAAAACAGAATATTTGACTCCATAAGACCGAGCCCAAGGCCCAGCCGTCGCAGAAAATGTGCCATTGAAGAATATGTCATCTATTCTAAAACCTTTTGCATCAATCACAGCCTTCATATTACCCGTAAGCGATCCCGAGAGAACCAATGCCCCTCCCAATGCTTCACCCACAAAGTAACCACCGATTCCTCCTCCCAGACTTACACTGGAAACACTCGGAACAATGCTCTCCGTCAGCCACTCGAATTCCCCTCCCAGAATTGCGTCAATCTGAATTCCCACATAAACTTCTGCCAGGGGTCCTGCGGTGAAACTCAAATTCGGGATGGGGACTCGGGCCTGGACTGCAAGACCCAGCGAAGCCGACATTTTATTATATTCGTATAAACAGAAATCACGATTCATCTTGAAGTGCGCATTTACACGCGCCTTTCCGCTAATCGTAACGCCTTTCCCTGAATTATTTATTTTCGGAGGAGACCCCGGTTTTTTACCTCGATCCAATGCATCCAAACTATCCGTAAACATAGATACGGCAACATCGATTCCTGCACTTGCCTTTGCTTCCTTCAAGTTCGCCGATCCTTCGAGAATCCCCGTCATTGAAAAGCTATGAGTTCCGAAAATTTTTGTCAGGAACTTGGCCTGATTTTTTGAACTACCTTTACTAAAAGAAATGCCCATTTTTATGGCTGCATTGAAAGCCTTGCATTCATCAATAGTCGCAGTCTTAAAAGGATCCCATCCAGGCAACTGAAATTCGTTGTAATCAAAATACTTGGCTTGGGGAGAAGCGGACTCTTCTGCCTCAGTCTCTATAGGATCGCCTAAAAAGCTGCTACCCAAAGCACCATAATTGGTATACAAATCCGCATCGTCATCAAACATACTGATGTCGCTGGCAGTCCACATCACCACAGCTTCACCATTCGAAGCCAGAACAGCGTCGAAGCTACCAAACGCCGCAACATCATGTGCCGCATACTCCACTGCTTCGTGCCAGATCCAACCACCCTCTCCGTCTGGCAAGCCAAGAGTCACCATTATCTGAACATCATTGGGGTCAACAGGGATATCAATATCTTCACTGGCATTTATTCCAGCCCGATTATGAAAAACCGCGATGGCGGGTGCATCCTCGAACAAAGTAGCAGCATATACAGGCACGGGACTTGTGCCGGCAGCCAACAGTTCAGGTGCCGTCCACGCACCTTCTTCGTATCGCATATTGAATACAAGTCCTCTTCTTACAAAAAACAAATGCGGTATCCCCTCCACATTCAAGAGTGACAATTGGCGAATCTTCGAGTAATCATCGGAAACAGTTTGATCCGGTAACTCTTCAAGGCAAAATTCATTGTCTTTAAAAAGTAACCCACCGTGCACCATCACCGAGTTGGGGCTTCTACCATACCCTTCCACCACCACAAAGTACTCATCGCTAGGTAATTGCTCCGCAGTAAACATGCCTTTCGAATCCGTAGTGGTTTCAACGCCCCAACCTCCTTCAAGATTGGAACTTACAAGCAGAACAGTGGTATTCTTCAGGAGAACCTTGTTTATATCAAAAACCAGCCCGGATATCGAGTTACTTCCGATTCCTGTGATCTGTTCGTAGATGTTATTAAGCAATGTATCCACATTGCTTTCAGTGAACCCTATTTCAATCAGACGCGTCGCTTCCTC
>JAPUIL010000804.1 GCA_027297085.1 Verrucomicrobiota bacterium
GTATAAATATTCCAGGCTTGGTATTGTGGGGGAAACGAATCGGACGGTCTCAGAATGGAACGCACAATTTGGGCACGGGTAACTGACTGAGCAATTCCTCCTAAATCAGGTCCGAGATTTGTGCCTCCTTCGTCCACGGCATGACATCGCGTACACATAACCTGAGTGGAACGAAATACCCTACTCCCCCGCAGTGGATCTCCACCCGCATTCAGTTGATCAACCCATGATTCGACGGAATCCGGCCGCTTGCTCCCAAACGGTTTTTCTGGAGACAATCCGAACAAAGCTGTCTCGGCCAATTCCTCCAAAGCTGCCTGCTCAGGTTTATCGCCAGCGACTGAGACCCATTTTTGAAAAGCATTTTTAACAGTGGAATTTCCAACATGAAGTTTGAGAGTGCGTGCAGCCTCATTGGCGACATTCAATTCCCTACTCTGAAGCAAAGGCACAAGCTCTTCTGGATGAACCAGAATTTGTTTACTCAAAGCTAATAATGCCTCTGCTCTCACCTGACTGGTCTGTCTGCCATCCAGAGCGAGCCCCAGTAATCGGTTTCGAACTCCATGATTCTGCAAAGATGAAACCTGATTGATCGTGGCTAATAAAATGGCATCTTGGTCGCTGCCTAATAGATCGATAACGTTTTCGGCCTGGAGGCGCTTAATAGCCTGGGCTCTTACAGCGGCTGAGAGATTTTTATCACGGGCCAAGTTATCCAAAAGACCGGATTCCAACTCCCGAGGCAGCTTTTTGGAGTTTGTGGATTTCTTCTTTTTATAAGCCTCGATAAACCGCTCGTTCACCATCTCGACTGCCGCGAGATAAGTGTTAAAGAGGACCGGACTGACAGGCCCAACACTGAGAACTTTATCCAAAGCCGGGCGTAACGAAATATCCCTCGACTCAGCAGCCCACAGAAGCGCTAGACGCCGGACCTCAATATCAACATCTGCTAAGGCATATTCGATCAGTCTTTTGTTTCCGGAGTTCATTCGGCGAAGGGCGAGATATCCACCTAATCGGAGGGCAGGATCATCGCTATTAGTAAGTGTTTTGGCCAACTGCTGTTTGTCATTTTTCGCTAACCACATTTCCCCCATATGCCGGTCGAACTGATCTTCGCTTTTTAGAAGTCTCTCTATGGTCAGTTCGTCGGCAACTGGATCGGATTCCGCGGGTTGTTGCGTAGCTATCGGGAGTTTCGACACACGCCAAATCCTACCTTTCCCATGGTTTGGGTAATCAACAAGCATCCAATCGCTGATAAACAAATTCCCATCACTATCCTGGTCCAAAGCTACGGGTCGAAAGTCTTTCCCGCCCGACATGAAAATCGACTTCTCTACTTCACCATCCTCAAGAATCGTATGTCGCTCGATAGCATTTTCGTTCCAGATACTGATCAACAGCGTGTGTTCTCCTTTGCCAGAAACATCAATCACTCCGGACGGCGCTTCACCAGTCCCGGACAGGTAAGTGAGGTGACCGGGAAAAGAACCATCCCAGCCTTGAAAAGGGTGACGACCAGATCCACCAAACATGTGTTTGTGGCCGTAGTCCCCGCCTTCCACTACACGTAAAAGCCGATTCGGTCCACGAGCATCGGGGTCATTATCTATTAATAACAAATTTCCCTTATGATCGAACTTCAGGTCCATGGAATTCCAGAAACCGGTAGCCCATTCCTGGAGTTCCGTTCCATCTGTTTTGGCGCGCACAATGTTGCCTCCGTCTCCATAACCTTCAACCAGGGAACCATCCTTGCCTTCGATTCGGTAGTAATCGCCTCCCACGTTTCCTCGCGATAGATACATGAAACCATCCTCATCAAAAGTAATTCCGAGCCAACAGCCGTGAGGATTTCCCGCGTTGGTTTCTAATTTCAGGACCAGCTCAGGTTCATCGCACACGCCATCAGCGTCTCGGTCGGGCAAAGCGTAAAGGCTCCAGGCACATAGGACATACAAACTGCCGTCTTTGGAAAACGCCAAGTTCATCGCGGCATTGAACCCTTCAGCGAAAACATGAAAACCATCGGCCTTTCCATCTGTGTCACTATCGATAAAGACTTTTATCAATCCCCTTCAGGGCCCACGTAGTCACTCGGCCGTGCATGCGTATGGGACTCGATCACATACACGCGATCATTGCCGCCAACCGTCAACCCGATAGGGGTGACAATGTCAGGATCCTCAGCAAATAGCGTGAGAGTTAGTCCGGACTCGTGAATCTTTGGAATTTGGGCAAATAGTCCCTGCCCTCCAACAGACATGAGTAGAACCCAGCACCAAGCCGGCAATAAGATGAAAGGTCTTGAAATCATATCTAGAAGAGTCGAAGAAAACCTGCTCCTGAGCGTGCCTTATTTAAGATTGGAATCGAAAAAGCGCAAAACGCGCGACCTGACGGCGTCGGTGTTAAAATGCCGCCCACCATGGCCACCCTCCTTTACAATTTCAAATTCCGCGTAAACACCATGCACCTTTAGTTTGTCGTAAAACCGGCTGCTCTGGGAAACAGGAACACCCGGGTCCAATTCTCCCTGCATGATAAGGAAAGAAGCATCGTCGCTCGATACGTTATCCAGCGCACTCGCTTGCCTTGCCAGCTCCGGGCAATCCTTTACGGTGCACCCCAACAACTTGGCTCCATTGGAATTTGCTACATCCTCTTCCGTCCGGCCATTCCCCACATTGTTGGGGGGCATGCTAAGAAGTTCGGTCGGACCAAACCAATCGCATACTGCTTTTACTCGACTGGAAATGTTCTCATCTTTCGGGTAAGGCAAGGTGCCCATCAGCGCCACCAGGTGTCCGCCCGCAGAACTTCCCCACACACCTATATTCTTGGAATCCAAGTGGTAGGACTTGGCATGGCGTCGCAACCATCGCACCGACTCCCGGCAATCTTCAATCTGGGCCGGCCAGATAGCCTCATGGGTCAAGCGATAGTTTATGCTGGCGACCGCGTATCCGTGCCCGGCCAAATATTCTGCTTTGGGTATTTCCTTCTTCCCGTTCAACCAGCCTCCACCATGCACCCAGACGACCACCGGAAGCGGTCCGTCACTCATTTCTTTGGGCAAATAGAGATCGAGTAACTGAGGTAATCCCTCTGGTTTACTGTATTCCAGATCACGAATAATCCGGTAAGACTTATCCTCCTTGGGCACTGATTGGGCGAAGCCGGTTAAAGAGAAAAAAAGAAGTAAGAGTAAACAACGAAGAATCATGATCGGATTGAGTTTCAAAGCTAATAAAGAAGCCTACAATCTCTTTTTAAAGCTAACATCTTATCGCCAACATCTTTGTGCATCAACCACACACAAATTCAACTTTACTGCCTCATCCTTGACCTTAACTAATTCGAACCCCATGGTGACACCAATCTATGGAAGAAAAACCCAACATCATTCTCATCAATTGCGACGACCTCGGATACGGCGACCTTGGTTGCTATGGTTCAAATCGCAATAACACTCCGTATCTCGATCGACTGGCCGCGGAAGGGAAACGGTTTACCGATTTTTATATGGCTTCTCCGGTTTGTTCTCCATCCCGAGGTGCCATGATGACCGGATGTTATCCTCCACGGATCGGATTTGGAGAATTTAACGGTGAGATCGTACTTTTCCCGGGCGATCCCACAGGATTGAGCAATGAGGAAACCACTATAGCCAGCCAACTGAAAAAGGCAGGGTACGCTACCAAAATCATCGGCAAATGGCACTGCGGTGACCAACCTGAATTCCTCCCGACCCGACATGGGTTTGATGAATATTTTGGGATTCCCTATAGCAACGACATGGGACGACAGACCGACCGGCCGACACGGCCGCCCCTGCCCTTGATGAGAAATGAAACCGTAATCCAGGAACAGCCTGATCAGCGGGGAATCACCGAACGCTATACC
>JAPUIL010000805.1 GCA_027297085.1 Verrucomicrobiota bacterium
AGAAAATTCTTAAAATCAATGATAGGGTTTCGCACGATTCTTCTTCCTGTATCCGCCTTCCTGATTCAGCTCCTGGACTCACACAAATACTTCAATGCTAGGGCTGACCCCATACTCTCATCAAAAAAATGGAGTCGGAAAACAACAGCTCAAAAACCGAACAGTCGTGGAAGCCACAAGAAGCTACCGGGTAGGAATGTGACGACCAGTAACACGAATGCTATAGCCGCGATATAAGGTATTGAAACACGGAATACACGCTGTATCGGCGATCCCGCAATGCCACTGGCAACGAAGAGACACAATCCGACGGGCGGCGTCACAAGGCCTAAGGCGAGCGAAAGACAGGTGACCAAACCAAAGTGGATCGGGTCCACATCATACCGGGCAGCCAGTGGCGCGAAAACCGGAACCAGCATGATCATAGCCGCAGCCTGCTCAATGAACATACCAATAAACAAATAGAGCAGCACCATAAGGAAAAGGAAAACCGCCGGGTTGCTGGTCATGCTGGTAAACCCGTCGCGCAAAATAATGGGAACGCCTTCGATTGTCAGCCACCAGGTCGATGCATTACCAACCGACACCAACAGCATAACGATCGCAGTCACCAGGACAGTGCGGCGCATGGCCGCATAAACAGCCTTTGGTGTTAGTTCACGCGTCACAAAAAAGCCCACCAGTAGGGCGTAGACGATGCCTACGCACCCCGCTTCTGTCGGAGTTACCATGCCGCCCACAATTCCCGCCACCATGATAAGCGGCAAGATTGCCGCGGTGGTAAAACGGAGGAGGATGCGACCGACCTCCCGCGCCGTATAGCGACGACGATCAGCGGGAAGCATGCGTTTCCGGCTGATTCTCCAGGTTACCCCCATCAGCGCGATACCGACCGCCACGCCGGGAACAATACCAGCCAGAAATAGCCCGGCCACCGAAACATTGGCCGCAGCGAAAGCATAGATAAGCATGGGCAGGCTGGGCGGGATGAGCGGGCCGACAATAGAACTGCAGGCCGTTACGGCTGCGGCCAGCTCCGGATCATCGTATTCCTTACTGGTCGCCTTAATCAGGAGAGATCCGATTGCACTCGTATCTGCCACGGCCGATCCATTGATGCCGCCGAAAAGCATACTCACCAGAATATTGATATAGAGCAGTCCGCCCTTCACTCGACCGACAATTAATCGCGCGAATTCCAGTAGCCGGTTCAGAATGCCCGAACCGCTCATCAACTCCCCGGCCAGGATAAAGAACGGAATCGCGACGAGGGTGAACTTATCCAGGCCGGTCCACAAACGCTGGGCGTAAAGCTGAAGCGAATGGTCCGAAACAAGGAACATAATCATGGTCGCCACCCCGAGCGCAAACGCCACAGGTACGGCAATCGCCACCAGAATGAGAAACAAGAGCGCAAACGCAATTAGTGTACCCATGGCAACTAACCCGGATTTCTCACGGAGTTGAGATGTTGAGGATGACGACCGATAGGTGAGGGCGCGCACTTTTGTGCGTAACTAAATAGAGAGGGAGGAACACTCGGCATGTCAGCCCGAAAATGCGAGCAATACGAATGCATATAAAATGTATTTTGAAAGAATCTCACAGATCGTTCATTATTATCATTAACTAATATTTGTACGCATTTGGTGAGGAATTCGGGCTAATGGTTTATGGCACGCCGACGCTCTAGGCGAGCCGCGGAGGAAAGCGCCAGTTGTAGCATGGCAACCCCAGCTCCGATCGGAACAGACAAATAGGGAATCGCCATGCTGACGCCGAAAACAAAAGGATCATGGGATTCACGTCCGCTCCAGGCATAGCCGAATCCGTAAAATACTACCGCTCCGAGAAAAACGAAAATCACTCCGTCTACCAAGTGTGCCAGAACCACAGCCGGAGTTCCTTTTAATCGATCTTTCAACATCTCTACGGCGATGTGCTCCCCTTTTCTCAACGCCAGTCCAACACCAAGAAAAGCGCACCACATCATCAGGTATTTAGCCAGCGGATCCGCAAAATTGAGAGGATGAAAAATCACAAACCGGGTCATTATTGAGGCGGTGGTAGTCAAGACCATGAGCCCTAGCAAGACGACGCACCCACGTTCCACCCATCGCGCAAGCGCGACATCAAAAGCGGCAACTCTCCGCAAGAGCGTACTTTCGTTGGAGTCGATTACGCCAGCCCCACTCATTTGACGAGTGAATCCGGATTTGTTTCATAACCCCAGCCGGTACCGTCCACGCCTTTGATTTCCTGTTGAATCAGTTCCAGCTTGGCGCGCGAAATTCCAGGTCGGCCGACAAACTTCCCCCACACGGCCTCCTTGGTTCGCCTTTTCAAATTCTCTTCCTCGAAAGCCGGCAGCTTATTTATCTCAACCCCCGCCGCACGCATCTCCTGAATGTTTTTAGTGATGTAGTCGCCCACGAATCCTATGTGCCAAGACTCCGCTTCACGCGCTGCTTCCTCAAGCGTCGCCTGCACCTCAACGGGCAGTTTTTCCCAGGCCTTTGCGTTGACCACTACCACCATCGCATAGGTTTGGAAATTCAAATCCAGGAGATACCGAATGAGGCCTCCTTCATAGAATCGAGCGGAATAGAAACTGGCGTAAGGCACCGTTAGTCCGTCGACCATTCCCAATCGCACCGCTTCGGGAGTTTCCGTCCAATCCACCGTCACACCTTTGGCGCCCCACGCTTCCTGGGCGGCAATTTCTAATGGCGACCGTGAGGCGCGGAATTTCAATCCTTCAAGATCCGCTGCCTTCGTAATTTTACGACGAGAGGTTCCTACTTCTCGAGGGCCACCGATCTCAAATGTGGCGAACCATCGCAATCCTACTTCGGCCAACTCCCCGTTTACCTGTTCACGAACCGCATTGCTACGATACACCGCCAGCATCTCAGCACGTGACGAGAATAGAAAAGGCAGATGAAAAACCTCAAATGCCGGTGTAATACTCGCAAGATTCGCGAAGGAATCCGCCGCCAGGTCGAGGTGCCCATTCTTGACCGCCTCGAAAGTCTCCACTCCCGATCCTAACTGGCCGCCGTGAAACAGGCGAATTTCGATGCGACCTTCGGATTTTTCTTCCACCAGTTCGGCAAATCGATTGAGGCCGTACCCCGTCACATCGGATTCGGCGAGGACGTTGGCGATCTTGAAGACATGTTCGACGCCGTCCTTTTTTCCTTCGCCACAGCCCGCGAGAAACAGCACCGTGAGAACCAGGCCAATCCAGAATGGCACTCGGTGAATGGCCATCCCGTTGTCGCAATCGAATCTTCCGTTTGAGAGGGTCAAACCTTCAATCCCGCATTTGCATGCACGATTGGAAGGAATGACCCTTTGGTCGTCAAAGCATCGGAAACTCATCGTTCTTTCTCCCTCGCCCCTTGCCCCACGTCCCTCGCCCCGTCTCTTTCTTCCTCCTCCCAAAAAGCCTTTCCTTCCATCGTCGACATAAGCTCAAGGATCTTTTTACGTGGAATAACGCCACTGCGTGTTGCCCACGAGTCATACATCCCAGACATTTCCGCGACACGGGTGGGTTCCTCCGATGCGAGATCCCTCAACTCGGTACGATCAGACACCATATCGTAGAGTTCCCAGGGATCGGGATAACGGCGAACAAGCTTCCACTGGCCGAGCCGAACTGCGGCGTTGCCTTCATGCTCCCAGAAGAGTGGCCCTCGCTCGCGCTTATCTTGGGTAAAGAGAGGCACCAGACTGGTCCCGTCATGGGGAAGGATTTCATTTCCGTCATAACTTGTCGGATACGTAGCTCCTGAAAGTTCAAGCACGGTCGCCATAATATCGGGCAACTGTCCAGGAGAGTGGCGCAATTCACCGGCTGCCTCGATTCCTTCTGGCCAATGAATGATCAGCGGCGTCGAGATGCCTCCTTCGTGCACCCAGTGCTTGTAGAGACGAAACGGAGTGTTGGAGAGGTTTGCCCAAGCTGTCCCGTAACTTTGATACGTATTTTCGGATCCAGGCATAACCTCCGGGCGATTGCCGATCGAAACCTCTTCCCCGGAACGCGTGTGCGAACGGGCGATCTTGAGCTTATCCACCAGCTCCTCCACTGAAACGTTGTCCGGTATGTCTTCTGCACATCCTCCGTTGTCAGACAGAAAGATCACAACCGTGTTATCCATCTGGCCGGTTTCCTCCAGGGCATCGAGAATCCGGCCGATTCCCTGGTCCATTCGATCGATCTGGGCCGCATAGACTTCCATCCGTCGCTGCATCCATTCTTTATTTTCCGCATCCTCCCAGGGCGGCTGTGAAGGATCCCGATCTGTGAGTTTCCAGGAAGGATGGATGATCCCCGTTTCGATCATACCTTCAAGACGTTGTTCGCGGCACTGGTCCCACCCGGCTTCGAAGCGTCCCCGGTATCGTGCAATATCTTCTTCATGCGCATGCAGAGGCCAATGGGGAGCCGTGTAGGCGACATACTGGAAAAAGGGCAGATCAGAGTGTTCCCGGGCGTGCTTTCGCAGGAATTCCGCTGCCTGGTTGCTAATTGCGTCGGTATAAAAGAAATCAGGATCCGCTTTCGCTTCCGCTTCGATGTTCTGGTTTCCCCGCGTCAGTGTGTTGGGATAATAGAAGCTGCCCGCACCGATAATCGTACCGAAGAATTCGTCGAATCCCCGTTGCAGAGGCCAAGCGTCGGAAGGCTTCTGAAGACTGCCGGCGACATGCCATTTTCCGCTCATATAGGAGCGATAATTCGCTCCCTTGAGTGCTTCAGGGATCGTCACGCACTGTTTATTCAAATTACCCGCATAACCCTCAGGCCCTGTATTGTAGGTTAGAATTCCAATCCCCGACTGATGGGGGTGCAACCCCGTGAGAAGCGATGCTCTCGAAGGGCTGCATCGCGCGGTGTTGTAGAATTGAGTAAACCGCAATCCATTCGCCGCCAGGCGATCCAAATTGGGCGTCCGCACCTCGCCGCCATAGCAAGCAATGTCGGAAAACCCCATGTCATCATTGAGAATCAGGAGAATATTGGGTCTAGAAGGCATCATTCTTAAGAGCAATCATCGGGCATTGAATTCAGTTGGAAGTATAGGCCTGAATGGTAGCCCTTGTTGTTTAGTATAACCTGGAAATTGTTTCTCATTATGTTGGCATTGATGCCCTGCTAGACAAGGACAGAAAGGCAATCTGGCAATGGGACATCGTTCTAAAGTAAAATCTCAGAAGGTATTTTCCGCGTCCATGAAGGTCGCGAGGCTCGATAGACCCGTTCCGTTGGGTTCGATCATGTCGTTCCTCGGCCTCGGAACACTCTTTGCCAAAATGATCGTGAGTTAAATCGGGGATACCTGGAAAGGTTATTGTAAAAGTGTATTGAAAGAAGTGATACTGAATCGAATGATCCTGAGGCGAGAGGTGTTTATGTTTTCTATCTTTTGTCTCTAACGCTTCTAATCCTCCATAACTTTTTTGAACTTCGTTTAAAACAGATGAGTAATACTAGGCAGTCCGTGAATATAAGAGCTCGTTTTCTGGAGTTATTTGCCGATGCGGGATTCCGCAATTCGCCGGGACTTTCGCTGGTGCAGCCGAGCATAAAAACGTCGTTCCTGTTTAGCGTTGGGTTTGTCGATGTGTTGGCCGCCATAGCTGGTAAGGCCACCGAGCTGGATGGTGCTGCCACAGTTCAGCGTTGCTTCCGGCATTTCGATGTCGAACGAGTAGGCGACGACCGGCATTTATCTTTCTTCGAAATGGCTGGGGCACTGCGTTGCAGTGGTTGGACTGTAGAGGATTTGGCGATTCCGTTGGTTAAGTATTTATTGGAAAGCTGCCAACTACCAATGGAGCGTTTGCATGCCACCTTTTTCAATGGCGACGACGTTTGGGGAAACTTTCTGGAACCCGACCACCAGGCACGCAATGCTTACGTAACAGCCGGGATCCGTGAAAACCAGATCTGGCCAGGCGATAACTCGACCAACATCTGGTTCGAAGGTGCGAATTCGGGTACGGAGCGCAGCGGTATTTGCGGCCCGCATAGTGAAATATTTTTTGATATGGATCCCGGGAAGGACGGCACGCCAGGAGCAAATCCCCTGACCCACCCCGAACGTTTTCTCGAGGTATCGAATATTGTGACGATCACCCACCAGGCCCATACCGGTCCTTCAGGTGACATTGTGCCGCTGCCGCAACCACTAGTGGAACTTGCCATGGGTATGGAGCGAGTCGAAATGGCTATGGCTGGTTTGTTTGATGTTCATCAAAGCCCAAAACTACATGCCATCGGACAAACGGTGCGGGAAGCGTGCAACTCTCTACCTGAGGAAGAGAATAATAAAGCACTGCGCATTGCCGTGGATCATGTAAGAGCTATCACCAACCTAATGGCGGATGGTGGGCGCCCCGGTCCCAAGGGCCAGGGCCATGTTGTGCGCCGTTTATTTCGAGGTCTGCTGGAGGCGTCTGACAGCCTGAAATTGAATATTTGCCAGTCCTTTCCTCAGCTGAGCCAAACGGTTGCCCTGGTGGATGCGTCCATCAACCCCAATCTGGAGCCTCAGATGGATACGATTAATGAGATTTTCATTGGGGAAGCTCGCAGGATGCTTGCACAATCCAAATAGCGGGATGGGTGACCGTATCTCTTTTTCCGACCATTCTTGCATGAAGGGCATTTAAGTCCTACTCACTAAAAGGCATTGGAGCATGAAGAATTCAGGTGCCTACGATTTTCCCAAATCTCAACTCGAGGATTCGATTGCCGGACGTTTCGAAACACTGGCAACTGACATCCCGGCACGGCTTGCATTCAAATATCATACCGTTGAGCTGAGTTATGCCTCGCTAAACGGTCGCGCGAACCAGCTTGCTCACGTCTTATTGGCGAAAGGTGTTGAGACGGACACAGTTGTAGTTTTGGTCGAACATCCCGTTCATCAGGTCGTTGCGCAACTGGGCGTTTTGAAAGCAGGCAAAGCTTGTGTTCCTCTAGACACTTCCTTTCCAGCAGCCAGGCAATCGCAAATCCTGATAGATGCTCAAGCGAAGATCATTGTGACCGAGCAGACCCATGAAGCACGTGCCCGCCAATTAGCGACTGGTGAACAGCGTATCGTCACCGTCGATACACTCGATGGTAAATCGCACTTTAAAAATCCCGGCCTCTCGATTGATCCCTACGCCCTGGCATACGTGCTCTACACCTCGGGGTCGACGGGCGCACCCAAAGGCGTCATGCAGAACCACCGCAATCTGTTACATGTGGCCATGCTTTATCATCGAGACCTGGGTATTGGTCCGGCGAGCAGGATGACAAGTCCGACCTCGCTTACCTATACCGGTACGGTGTGGGCTCTTTTAGCAGCACTCTTGAACCGAGCGGCATTTATATGCACCGATTTTGATTCTCCGCTCATTTTTGCCCAGACGCTTGACCAGGAGAAAATAACCACCGTGCAATTGATCACGACCTTGCTGCGACAATTCATGCAGGCGGTCGATCAATCACTATCACTGCCACACTTGCGGAAGGTGTATACGGGCGGGGAAGCTTTGCATAAAGAGGATGTCGTACGCTTTGCGAAGACCTTTCCTCCTCACTGTGGACTGCTTTACAATTTTGGGTCGACGGAGGCGGGTATTATTACCCATCACGCGGTCAATCTGGAAGATGTCAGAGAAAACCGTTTTCTCCTGGGTCCGGAGGATTCTGACTTTCCCGTTGGATGCCCAGTAGAAGATGTCGAGGTTATACTGATGGATGAAGGAGGTAACTCCGTGCCACCAGGCGAGGACGGAGAAATTGCAGTTCAGAGTGATTTCTTGTCGCCGGGGTATTGGGCTGATCCGGAATTGACAAACCGGCACTTCCAAACGGGTCCATACGGCAGCACGGGCAGGGTCTTTTTGAGCGGAGATTTTGGGAGAGTGCGTTCCGATGGTGCGCTCATACATCGTGGCCGGCGGGATTTTCAAATCAAAGTGCGCGGGTACCGCATCAATATTGCAGAGATTGAAAATGCATTGCGCTCAATTGACGGCGTTTCCGGTGCTGCGGTGACAGCGGTCGCAGATACCCAGGGGAAAAGTCGGATCGTCGCTTATGTGGAACTGGAAAAGGACTATGAATTGACGATTAAGGAGCTGCGGCGACAACTTGGATCGCTCATGCCAGGTTATATGGTCCCGGCTCTCATTCTATACTTGGATCAACTTCCGGTAGCGGCGAACGGAAAACTGGATCGCCAAGCGTTGCCTGACCCAGGCACGGATCGACCGGAGGTAGACAATCCTTATATAGAGCCGAGGACCGCAACGGAACAGTATCTGTGTAAGCTATGGTCCGATGTTTTGCATATCACAGACATAGGTATTCACGATAGTTTTCTGGAATTGGGCGGTGATTCCATCTCAGTGTTCCGAATCATCGGTCAGCTAGAAGATGATTGGAAAATAGATCTTAAAGCGCGTGTCCTTTTTGATACCGAAACCGTTGAGGCGCTTGCCAGGCATATCGGCGAATTACCCTCTCAGGTAGTTGAAGAGTGAGTTCAGCAGGCCTGCTTCAACGCATGCTTGGAGCTTCGATCAAGACCAGGAAATAACCGGACCCATGAAGAAAAGACACCTTGGGCTTTTCCCCATTGTTAATATTCAACGTTGTTATTTTGCACTTCGCTTAAAGATGTGTCGCGTTGCTTATTGCTTCTCCCGGGCCTTTAACGCTCCTTGAACCAGTCTGGGTCGTTTCCATTGAGAATATTTTCTCGTCGCTGAATAAGGGTCTTTGCT
>JAPUIL010000806.1 GCA_027297085.1 Verrucomicrobiota bacterium
AGGCGGCACTGGTGGAAATACCAGTATTGGAAAAGCGATTAGGGAGCTTGGCCGCACTGGCAAAATCGGCCCCGTTGGTTGGTTTGTTAGGAACAGTTCTCGGATTGGCCCAAACCTTTTACGACATGCAGCAAGCCGGTAACTACTCCGATGCAACTGTATTGTCGAACGGCATGTGGCAATCGTTACTCACTACTGCCTGTGGACTGGCTATTGCGGTTTTAACTTATCTGGGGTTTCATTTTCTGCACGGTCGAGTAAGAGCGTTGGTCAGAGATATGGAATGGACCGGCAACGAAATGCTGAAGTTTATTATTCGGGATCTTCGTGACGAAGGTATCACCCCAACCATGGTGAAGGAGGCGAAGTAGGGATGTTCAGTCAACCTCTGAACCTAGAACGTTTCATTCGCACCAAGCCGGAAACCAGCTTGGAGGTGGTGCCGATTGTCGATATCTTAATCATCGTGGTTTTCTTCGGCTTATTCAGTTCGCCCTTCGTGCTTCCGCAAGGTGTGGAGGTGGGTCTGGAACTCAATGAAAACCTAATCAGTGGAATCGGAGTAACCGCGGTTTTAACGGTAAAGCGCGATAACATGTTGCTCTTTGAAGGACAGAATTTGAAGTTATCGCAGTTTGAGGAAAAGGCCCGGACCTATCTCGCGGGTGAGAAGAATGCTGCGTTGCTGGTTCGATTGGATCCGATAATTAATACCGAGACATTTTTAAAGATATGTGGGGAAGCCAAAAAAGCAGGGTTCTCCAAAGTGCTGGTAGCGGGAGAAAAGGAAGCGATAGACCTTCCAACCTTCCAATGAATGAAACGACAGAGAAAAAAAAACATCCCGGTTACAAACGCTGGGTCTTTGTGTTTGTCATCATTGGGGTGCTGGTGCACGGCGGTGTATTCTTTTTGTTTACGCTCGAATTAAAGGAGACCCCCTATACCGAACCGCAAGATGGGTTTGTGTTTTTTCAGCCTCAGGAAATCCCGCTTGCCAGTGATGAGTTGGAACAGCGGGCCTTTCTTTTTGATTCCGAGCCCATCTTCCTACCGACTACCCGCAATTTTTCCGGTCCTATCAAAACCGATGCCAGTGTATGGGAGCCGGAGGTAAGTTTATCTGCCGCGTTCCCGCCAGATATTCGTTGGGACGATTCCCTGTTGTTGATGGAGCCGGGTATTACCGGGGGTTCCGGGACTCCGCTGGAACTACTTCAGCCCATTGACCGGGACTTCGTTTCGGAATTCGGAGCTGAGAAAAAAGATCCACTTGAAACGTCCAGTCGGGGTTTGTTTGTGGAGGCGAAAAATTCAGATGGAATTATGGTCTTAAAAACCTTCATTGAACTGGAGGAAGAGGTGGAGGTGGATTTCCCACTCAACCGGGCCGAATTCTCAATTCTCCACACCGATTTTGGCCTGGCTGGAGACCCGCTTCTAGTGAGTCCAAGCGGTAGTGAAACCACCGACAAGATTCTGCGGGAATTTATCCTGGAGAAGGTGCATCCTCTTCTTCTGGGAACCAATGGATATTTTCACATCAGATTCGGTCTCTGACTGGGACAATAAAAAAGCAAGATTAAGGTTGACGACCTATTTTGGTTTTTGCAATTTTTCCGCCTTTATTTTCTTCACATAATTCTACTGTAGATAGTGTGCCCTTGTAGCTCAGTTGGTAGAGCGCGTCCTTGGTAAGGACGAGGTCGGCGGTTCAAATCCGCTCGAGGGCTCCATTCAAGAGAGGGAGTAAAAGTACATATCACTAATCACCAAACCTTTATCGAACAATAACCCATGGCTAAGGCAACATTCGAAAGAACAAAACCGCACGTAAATGTCGGCACCATCGGTCACGTTGACCATGGTAAAACGACTCTGACCACGGCTATACTTAAAGTACAGTCTGAAAAAGGCCTCGCCGAATTCAAGTCTTACGCGGAAATCGCTAAGGGAGGAACCGTACGCGACGAAACGAAAATCGTTACGATCGCGGTTGCGCACGTGGAATATGAGTCGGAAAAACGTCACTATGCTCACGTTGACTGCCCAGGTCACGCTGACTTTGTAAAGAATATGATCACTGGTGCCGCTCAGATGGATGGTGCTATTCTGGTTGTGAGCGCCGCAGACGGCCCTATGCCTCAGACTCGTGAGCACATCCTGCTCGCTCGTCAGGTGGGGGTGCCCAATATCGTGGTATATCTCAACAAAGTTGACCTGATCGATGACGAAGAGCTGGTTGAGCTCGTAGAAATGGAAGTGCGTGAACTGCTCTCCAAGTACGAATTTGACGGTGACAACATTACCATCATCCGTGGTTCCGCTACGGCTGCTTTGGATGGTAAGCCGGAAGGCTTGGAAGCTATTCAGGCTCTCCTGGACGCCATCGACAACGACATTCCTGAGCCGACCCGTGAAATCGATCAACCATTCCTGATGTCAATCGAGGACGTATTCTCCATCACTGGCCGTGGCACTGTTGTGACTGGCCGTATCGATCGTGGAATCGTCAAAGTGGGTGACACAATCGAGATCGTAGGCCTGAAAGATACTAAGAGCACAGTTGTCACCGGTGTGGAAATGTTCCGCAAACTGCTCGACCAAGGTCAAGCAGGGGATAACGTAGGTGTTCTGCTCCGCGGTGTGGAAAAAGATTCCGTTCAACGTGGACAAGTTCTGGCAAAACCAGGAACCATCAAACCACACAAAAAGGGTAAGGCAGAGATCTACATCCTAAGTAAGGATGAAGGCGGCCGTCATACTCCCTTCTTTGATGGATACCGTCCTCAATTCTACTTCCGTACCACCGACGTCACCGGAGACGTAAAGCTTCCTGATGGCGTTGAAATGGTAATGCCTGGTGATAATCTCGGACTAGACGTCCAGTTGAATAAGCCCATTGCTATGGAAAAGGGTCAGCGCTTCGCGATCCGTGAAGGTGGCCGCACCATCGGCGCCGGACGTATCACTGATATTATCGAATAATAATTTAACTGCTTTCAATCTGGCCGGGAATCTGCAAAAACAGATTCCTGGCTTACCTGTCTAAATTCTCAAGTATGTAGGACAGTAGCTCAATTGGTAGAGTTGCGGTCTCCAAAACCGTCGGTTGGGGGTTCGAGTCCCTCCTGTCCTGCCAATTATCTAACATGAAAAATCCATTCCGCAGCATCCGAATCTTCTGGAGCGAAACTATAGTCGAGCTGAAGAAAGCTTCTTGGCCGAGTCTGCGTGAGCTTCGTGAATCCACTATCGTTGTGTTGGTGGCCGTATTGCTACTCGGTGCCTTTATCGGAATAGCCGATTTTTCACTATTTCAAGTTGTTAACCTTTTTACGGATTGGGTGCGCGGTTGATCAATACAGACATGACGGATACTACCCAGTCCAAGGCCGAATGGTATGTTTTGCAGACTCTCTCCAATAAGGAAGGTCAGGCTAAAATTTATCTGGATAGATATAAGAAGCAGGAGGAAATGGAGGAGTTTCTCCTCGATGTGCTTCTTCCTACCGAAACAGTTTCGGAGGTTAAGCAGGGTAAGAAGACCAGCAAGACCCGGAAGCTCTATCCCGGTTATGTGTTCGTGCATATGAAGTTGTACGACGACAACGGGATTCTTCTAAACAAACCCTATTACTTTATTAAAGGCGCCACCGGAGTCATCGGTTTTGTGGGCAGTGAAAACCCCAGCCCACTCAAAAAGGAGGAAATCGATCGAATTCTTGTACATGTGGCAGAAGCCGAAGGCAAAGAAGTGCCTAAGGTGAAACACGAAATTGGGGAAGAAGTGAAGATCACTGACGGTCCTTTCCTCAACCTGAATGGGAAAATTGATGAAATTGATCCGGAGAAAGGAAAACTGAAGGTATCAGTTTCCATATTCGGACGTTTTACACCTGTTGAACTCGAATATTGGCAGGTGGAAAAAAATACTGATTAAAGCTCGATGGCTAAGAAAATTACAGGAACTATACGTTTACAACTCCCTGCTGGTGCGGCTAATCCCGCGCCTCCCGTTGGTCCTGCCTTAGGGGCAGCCGGGGTAAATATCATGGGATTTTGTAAAGAGTTTAATGCAAAGACAAAAGATCAGGCCGGAACGATTTTTCCCGTTGTAATCACCGTGTATGCTGACCGGACTTTCACCTTTATTCTGAAGTCGCCCCCAGCAGCCGTTCTTCTGAAGAAAGCTGCCGGATTGGCTAAGGGATCTGGGGTGCCCAATCGCGAAAAGGTGGGTAAGGTTACCCGTGCCCAGCTACTCGATATCGTCAAAACAAAACAAAATGACTTGAATGCCACGGACGATGATGCGGCTATTAAAATTATAGCTGGAACCGCTCGCAGCATGGGCATCGAAGTTGAAGGATAATTTCTATACAGGAGCTAATCATGCCTAAACAAAGTAAACGTTTTAATACCGCTTCCGGGTCAGTTGACACCCTGAAACACTACGACCTCGACGAAGCCATTACTATACTGCAGGGATTTCCGCCTGCCAAATTTGACGAAACAGTCGAGCTGTCCTTTCGCCTCGGAGTAGATCCGCGCCAGAGTGACCAAATGGTCCGCGGCACCGTCTCCCTACCCAATGGCAGTGGTAAGAAAGTTACGGTTGCCGTATTCACGGATGACGAGCAGGCCGCTTTAGATGCGGGAGCTGATTATGCTGGACTGAAAGATTTGATCGCTAAAATCCAAGGTGGCTGGTTGGATTTCGATGTGGCAATTGCCACCCCGGCAGCTATGAAGGAAGTACGTTCCGTCGCGCGTGTGTTGGGTCCCCGGGGCTTGATGCCCAACCCGAAGTCCGGCACCGTTACCGACGATATCCCCAAGGCCATCAACGAAGTGAAGGCAGGCCGCGTGGAATACAAGATGGACAAGACCGCGAACATGGGTGTGCCCGTGGGGAAACGTTCCTTCGAAGCTGATAAGATAAAGGAAAACATCGAAACGGTCATCCAAACAGTCGTTAAAGCCCGCCCCAACGGATTCCGTGGCAAGTTCCTTTTAAACGTCTCAGTCTCCTCTACCATGAGCCCCGGAGTAGCAGTGGATACCACCAAATACATTGAGTCTTAAATTACGCTGACATGAGAGCAGAGAAAAAATACCTGGTAGACGAGGTCGGAACACACCTCGACAAATCCGATTATGTGTTTCTGACCAATTTCGAGCGAATCACCGTTGAGGAAACAGGTGAATTGCGCGAAACATTGTTGAAGCAGGGCGCTGAATTCCACGTCGTCAAAAACAGCGTTCTCGATGTGGCTGCCAAGGATCGCGACTTGCCTGACCTCGAGGAATGGTTGGCTGGGCCAACCGCAATTGTGGTAGGCGGAAACAATCCTTCCGGCGTAGCGAAAGCGCTGAGAAAGTTCTGTAAAGACAAAGACAAAAATGGAGTCAAAGTAGGTGTGCTTGGCGACAAGACCCTCACTGAAGACGACGTTAATTTACTCGCCGACTTGCCAACCATCGAGGTCCTCAAGGCCCAATTGCTCAGCTTGTTTAATACACCCGCCACTAGAATGGCCTCAGTGCTCAATGCAGTTCCGACCAGCATGGTCAACGTCCTGCAAGCGCGTGCTGACCAGGAAGAGAACAACTAATTTATTAAATTTCGGATCGGTTCCGGAAACCAAACAATACACAATAATTCAAAAGGTTGATTAGGAGACTACTCTTAAACGTTTCAAATAAGAAGCACTAGTCATCCAAGGAGTTAAACATGTCTGATATCACTAAAGAAAAAGTTATCGATTGGCTTTCCGGCCAGTCTGTCGTTGAAATCGCTACGCTCGTTAAAGACCTCGAAGATAAATGGGGTGTTAGCGCAGCCGCACCTGTTGTTGTAGCCGCTGCCCCTGCCGATGGTGGCGGAGCTGCTGAAGCCGCTGAAGAGAAAACTGAATTCGACGTGATCTTTGTCGCTCCTGGCGACAACAAGATCGCCTCAATTAAGGAAGTCCGCGCTATTACCCAACTCGGCCTTAAGGAAGCTAAAGACCTCGTTGAAAGTGCACCAAAACCTGTTAAGGAAGGTGTAACCAAAGAGGAAGCTGACGAAATTCAAAAGAAGCTCGAAGCCGCAGGTGCTAAAGTCGAAATCAAATAAACTGACTCACCTATATTTAATACCACTTTCAAGAGACGGATCAGACTTGGCTACCCAACCAAGTCTGCCGTCTCTTACTGCTTAAATTCTGCCCTGACTTGGCCGTCCCGTTCCACGAATTCATCACCACCCCGGTTTAAAAATGTCTGATCGCATAAACTTCGGAAAACTTCAGGAGGTTATCTCCGCACCTAACCTCATTCAAAATCAAATCGATTCCTTCAAGGGATTCACGCAGAAGGATAGTGCACCTTCCAAGCGCAAACCAGCCGGCCTGGAGGCTGTGTTCCGCGAGATTTTTCCGATTGAAAGTTACGACGGAAAGTCTGTGTTGGAGTATGTGTCCTACAACATTGTAGGCCCAAAATATACCGAAATGGAGTGTATCCGGGAAGGTGTTACCTACTCCATATCTCTCTATGTGAAGCTACGTCTTCGCGAGGAAGAGCAGATCAAGGATGAAGAAATTTACATGGGAGAGATCCCGCATATCACTGAGCGTGGTTCCTTCATAATTAACGGTGCGGAGCGTGTAGTTGTGAGTCAGCTTCACCGCTCCCCGGGAATCGCCTTTGAGACCGCTCCCCACACCAGCGGCAAGCTCCTCCATTCATTCCGGATCATTCCCGATCGTGGAACTTGGCTGGAAGTTCAGTTCGACAATAACGATCTCCTATACGTTTTTCTCGACCGCCGCCGCCGCCGCCGCAAGTTTCTCATCACCACTTTGCTTAGGGCGATGGGATATGGCTCGGATGTGGATCTCCTGGACCTCTTTTATTCTATACAGGAATTACACCTGGGCAAAGCTCTCAAAATGGACAGCGTCAGTCATTTCACGTTAGTTGAAGACATTATCGACGCCAACAAAGGCGTAGTTCTGGCCCGGGCATTTGAACCGCTCACCAAGAGCATCATTCGGCAATTCGACCAATCTGAAGTAGCCAATATACGTGTAATTGATACCTCTTTGGATGAAGGTGCCATTGTGCGCGCTCTTAAAAAGGATCCTACCCGGAACGAAGAGGAAGCTCTTAAGGAAATCTACAAACGTCTGCGTCCGGGGGAACCCCCCACCACTACCAACGCAAAGGCCTTGCTAAAACGCCTCTTCCAAGACCCCAAACGCTACGACCTTGGGCGCGTGGGTCGCTATAAAATTAATCAGAAACTCAGCCTTAAAACCGATCTGGATATGCGGATCGTAATGGTTGAGGATATAGTCGAAGCCACTCGTTACTTGATCAAACTCAAGAAAGGGGAGGGCGTTGTTGACGATATCGATCACCTGGGAAGCCGTCGCGTGCGCACCGTTGGTGAACTGTTGGCCAACCAATGCCGAATCGGTCTGGCGCGTACCGAACGTCTCGTTCGCGAACGTATGACTTTGTATGATCAAAGCGTTGATTCTATCACGCCGCAAAAGCTGATCAATCCGAAGGCACTTAGCACCGTAATCCGCGACTTTTTTGCACGTAGTCAACTGTCACAGTTTATGGATCAAATCAACCCATTGGCAGAGATTACACACAAGCGTCGTTTGAGTGCCCTTGGGCCCGGAGGTTTGAACCGTGAACGCGCTGGATTCGAAGTTCGTGACGTGCATCCGTCTCACTATGGGCGCATCTGTCCAATTGAAACCCCCGAAGGTCCGAACATTGGTCTGATCAACTCTTTGAGTATCTATTCACGAATCAACGAATTCGGATTTATCGAAACTCCTTATCGCATTGTTAAAAACGGTAGGGTAACCGACGATGTTCGTTACGTGACTGCTGACGAAGAAGAGGGATTGATCATAGCACAGGCTAATTCAAAGATAGACAATAAGGGCAACTTTACCGAATCGGTAACAGCTCGCCAGGGAGACAACTTCTTTGAAACGGATCCCAGCCAATTGCACTATATGGACGTGTCGCCCAAGCAATTGGTATCGGTAGCTGCTGGTTTGATTCCGTTCCTGGAGCACGATGATGCCAATCGCGCCTTGATGGGGTCCAACATGCAACGCCAAGGTGTGCCATTGCTCCGTACGCAGACTCCTTATGTAGGAACCGGTATCGAAGAAAAAGTTGCCCGGGACTCCAAGACGGTAGCTTTAGCCGAATACGATGGAGTGGTGGCATCCGTCGATTCACGTCGCGTGGTTACCTCCCCCGACGGAACTTTGCCTGCCAAGTATGCCCGCAATCCTGTTAATGATCCGAAGAAACATATCCATGTATATGAACTTCGGAAATTCATGCGCTCCAATGCGGGCACTTGTTTCAACCAAAAGCCAATTGTCGTAAAGGGTCAAAAGCTAAAGGCCGGCGATGTGATTGCCGATGGAGCTTGTACCGACAATGGAGAATTGGCATTGGGTCGCAATGTGCTCGTTGCATTCATGCCGTGGCACGGCTATAACTTTGAGGACGCCATTCTCATCAGCGAGAAGGTACTCAAGGAAGACATCTTCACCTCCATTCACATTGAGGAAAAAGAAGTTACTGCTCGCGACACCAAGCTCGGACCTGAGGAAATTACTCGAGATATTCCGAATGTTGGGGAAGAAGCTTTGAAGAACCTTAACCACGATGGAGTTATCCGGGTAGGTGCGGAGGTTAAACCAGGAGACATTTTGGTCGGTAAGATCACGCCTAAGAGTGAGACCGAACTCGCGCCGGAAGAAAAACTCCTGCGGGCTATTTTTGGTGAAAAAGCCGCTGACGTTAAGGACACTTCCTTGGTGGTACCTTCTGGTGTTACCGGAATCGTTATGGATGTGAAAATTTCCACCCGCATTGATGGGGAGCAGGAGACACTCAGTCCATCTGATCGCCGTCGTCAGACCAAGCAGATCAACGAGGAATATCGCAACGAATCAGACAAGTTGAAGGAAAACCTTACCGAGGCGCTCTCCAACATCCTGTTAGGTGAAAAAATTCCTCTCGATGTGGTAAACGGTGAGTCAGGGGAAATTATTATCCCGGCCAATCGTAAGATTACCAAGACTCTGCTGCGCCGCCTGGCCTCTGTGGCCAAGTACGTGGAAATTGATCCTTCTCCGGTCCGCATCAAGATCATGGAGATCATCAGTTCATTCCAGACCAAGTTCGACGAACTGGAAGATGAGCGCGGACGCAAGATCGCAATCATCGAGTCTGGAACCGAAGTGGACGCAGGCGTTATTAAGCAAGTTAAGGTATACATCGCCACGAAAAGAAAGCTTCAGGTTGGTGATAAAATGGCCGGTCGTCATGGAAACAAAGGCGTTGTAGCCAAGATTGTTCCCGAAGAGGACATGCCCTTCCTGGCGGATGGAACTCCCATTGAAATTTGTTTGAATCCTCTCGGAGTTCCTTCGCGGATGAACGTGGGGCAGGTTCTTGAAACCCATTTGGGATATGCCTGCCACAAGCTCGGCATCAAGATTGCTACCCCGGTGTTCGATGGAATCGATGAAGAGGGTATCAGGGACTACTGCCGCAAGGCCGAGGTACCAGAGCACGGTAAGAGCGAGCTTTTCAACGGCCGTACCGGTGAGCCTCTTGATCAGGAAGTGGTCGTCGGGCACATCTACATGATGAAGCTCAATCACCTGGTTGCCAACAAGATCCACGCACGTGCAGTTGGACCTTACTCACTCATCACACAGCAACCGTTGGGCGGTAAAGCCCAGTACGGAGGCCAGAGATTTGGTGAGATGGAGGTTTGGGCGCTCGAAGCCTATGGAGCTGCTTATACCTTGCAGGAATTGCTCACCGTCAAGTCCGATGATGTTCAAGGCCGAACCAAGATCTATGAAAACTTGGTCAAGGGTGACAACTCACTCAGCGCGGGAACACCGCAGTCGTTTAACGTATTGATCAAAGAGATGCAGAGCCTCTGTCTGGATGTGCGTCTCGAAACCCAAGCTAAAGCAGGAATTTAATCGAAACGCTACCCACCATAATGAGCACACAAGAAGCAAGAGAAGTTCTCGGATTCGACCGGAATAATACTTTCGATTCTGTCAAGATCACCTTAGCGTCTCCCGATGTCATACGCTCGTGGTCACGCGGAGAAGTGAAGAATCCGGAAACCATTAATTACCGGACATTCAAACCGGAGCCAGGCGGTCTTTTTTGCCAGCGCATTTTCGGTCCCGTACGCGACTACGAATGTGCCTGCGGAAAGTACAAACGGATCAAATACAAGGGTGTCGTTTGCGACCGCTGCGGCGTTGAAGTAACCGTTTCGCGGGTACGCCGTGAACGCATGGGCCACATCGAGTTGGCCGTGCCGGTTTCCCACATTTGGTTCCTTAAGAGCATGCCCAGCCGTATCGGGCTGATGCTCGATATGACCGCCCGTAATCTAGAGCGCGTAATTTACTATGAAAACTACATGGTAACTGACGCAGGTAAAACACCGCTCGAAGAAAAGCAGCTGTTAACCGAATCGGATTACCAAGAGGCCATCGACGAATATGGCGAAGACGCCTTTACGGCCAAAATGGGTGCAGAGGCGGTTCGCGATGTTTTAGCCAACGCCGTGCTTGTGCCATTGGTAGACGAGCTGCACGAAGCGATGCAGAACACTCGTTCCAAGCAGATAAAAAAGAAGATTTCCAAACGCTTGAAGCTGATCCAGGGATTCATTAACAGCGATACCCGCCCCGAGTGGATGGTGCTGGAAGTTCTGCCGGTGATTCCACCTGACCTGCGTCCATTGGTGCCTCTCGAAGGAGGACGATTTGCCACATCCGACCTCAACGACTTGTACCGCCGGGTAATCAACCGGAACAACCGGTTGAAAAACCTTATGCAGCTCAAAACGCCTGACGTTATTATCAATAACGAAAAGCGGATGCTGCAGGAAGCTGTCGATGCTATGTTCGACAACGGACGCCATGGTCGCGCCGTTACCGGTGCCGGCAACCGTCCTTTGAAATCCTTAAGCGACATGCTCAAAGGTAAACAAGGTCGCTTCCGCCAAAACCTTCTCGGTAAACGGGTCGACTACTCTGGCCGTTCTGTGATCGTAATTGGTCCGGATCTGAAGCTTCACCAGTGTGGCCTACCCAAGAAGATGGCTTTGGTTCTCTTCGAACCCTTTATCATCCGCCGGCTCAAGGAACTTGGATTCGTCCACACAGTTCGAGGCGCCCGAAAGATGATCGAGAAACGCACTCCAGAAGTGTGGGATATCCTTGAAGAAGTGACTCATGGCCATCCGGTACTGCTTAATCGCGCACCTACTTTACACCGTCTCTCCATTCAGGCTTTTGAACCTGTATTGATTGAAGGGGATGCTATTCGTGTTCACCCTCTCGTTTGTGCAGCATACAATGCTGACTTCGATGGCGACCAAATGGCTGTGCATGTGCCGCTTTCACTGGAAGCGATTATGGAGTGTAAGCTACTCATGCTTGCCACCAATAACCTCTTTCTCCCATCCAGTGGTAAACCAGCCCTGACTCCGTCACAGGACGTTGTATTGGGTGCCTACTACATTACCATCGAACCCCGGCAAAAACTTAAAAAAGGTTCGCATGTTCCTTTAGCTTCAGATGCCGACGAGATTATGTTGGCTGAAGCCGATGGAGTGTTGAAGAAACATGATTGGATCGACCTGGTGAATCCCGATTTCGAGGGTCCGGAAACAGTCTATGGCAATACCGAGCGTAAGATCATTCGCACCACGGTTGGCCGTATTATCTTCAATCAGATCTGGCCGAAGGAACTTGGCTTTATCAACTTCCCGGTCGCCAAGTCCAAGTTGGGAGACATCATTCTATCCACCTATCGTGTGGCTGGAAAAGAGACTACCATTTCGGTTTTGGATGACTTGAAAGAACTCGGGTTTGACATCGCAACAACGGCTGGCATCTCCATGGGCATTGGGGACATGATTATCCCTGAAAACAAAGATCAAATCGTTGCGAATGCCCGCGAAAAGATTGAGGAAGTGGAACTGCAGTACCGCAAGGGTATTATTACCCAAGGTGAGCGCTATAATAAGATCATCGATGTCTGGACGGTTGCCACTGACCAAATTCAGAAAGCAACCTTCGAGGGTCTGGAATACAATTACGGCAAGCCAGAACCCAATCCTGTTTTCTTGATGATGGATTCCGGTGCGCGTGGTAACCGCCAACAGGTTCGGCAATTGTGTGGAACCCGTGGTCTGATGGCCAAGCCATCCGGTGAAATTATTGAACGTCCGATTTTGTCTTCCTTTAAAGAAGGACTTTCTGTTCTCGAATACTTTATCTCAACTCACGGCGCTCGTAAGGGATTGGCTGATACGGCTCTGAAAACTGCTGACGCTGGGTACCTTACCCGTAAGCTTTGTGATGTGGCGATGGATGTAATCATCGCAGAAGACGATGACGGCCACCGCGATGGAATCTGGAAACGGGCCATTCGCGAAGGGGACGAGGAAATCGTACCATTGGTCGACCGCATCGTCGGTCGCTGTGTGGCTCAGGAAGTACGTAATCCATTGAATCCCGACGAAGTGTTAGTAGAAGAAGGCGGCATGGTTACCGAAACGGTTGGTAATCGCATCGAAGAACTCGATATCGAACGGGTTAAGATTCTGTCGCCACTCACTTGCCGAACCACCGATGGCATCACTGCTCGCAGCTACGGTATCAACCCGGCCACCAATAAAATGGTTGAAATGGGTTCAGCCGTCGGAATCATCGCCGCCCAATCCATTGGTGAACCGGGAACTCAGTTGACCATGCGGACGTTCCACATCGGTGGAATCGCGTCCAACTTGTCAAAGAGTAGCGACATCCAGGTTCGCAACGATGGCTTTGTAAAATTTACCAGTCTTCGCTTTGTAGAAGTTGGTTCTGGTGTGCATGTCGTGCTTAATAAGACCGGGTCTATTGAGATTCTGGATAAGAACGGCAAAGAACTCGAAAATTACAATATTCCGGTCGGAGCCGTTATCCAGCTCGAAGATGGAGCCGAGATCAAAGCCGGCACGACTTTGGCCCAGTGGGATCCGCACAATGTGCCGATTCTCTCTGAAAAGGCCGGAAAAGTCTTATTCCGCGATATGATTCCTGGTGTGACCATCAAGAAGGAGCTCGACGAATCAACCGGACGAATCGGAGTGGTGGTCATTGAGCACAAGGAAGATTTGAATCCTCAACTTGAGATTCAGGACGATTCCGGCAAAGCGATCGCCAATTATGCCATCCCGACAGGTGCTCAGGTTACGGTTGGGGAAGGTGATAGCATCACCGCTGGTACGCTAATCGCGAAAACACCACGTCAGGCTGCCAAGACTATGGATATCACAGGAGGTCTTCCACGTGTAGCGGAGCTTTTTGAAGCTCGCCGTCCGAAGGAAGCTACCGAAATGGCGAAGATCGATGGCATTGTTTCCTTTGGAACGAGTGTTCGCGGTAAGAAGCGCTTGGTACTGACCGATGAAGAATCCGGCAATGAAGAAGAGCACCTGATCGCACACGGAAAGCACATCATTGTGCAGGTGGGCGATTTTGTTCGCAAGGGTCAGCATATGACCGAGGGCTCCGCCGATCCGCATGAGATTCTCGAGATTCTCGGGCCGACTGCTCTGCAGGAATTCCTCTTGTCAGAGATCCAGAAGGTTTACCGTATGCAGGGAGTAACGATTAACGATAAACATATCGAAGTCATTATTTCCCAAATGCTTAGAAAAGTTCGTATATCAGATCCCGGTGATACCGAGTTCTTCTGGGGCGAACAAATTGAGCGAAAAACATTCATGGCTGAGAACGAACGGATCATTGAAGCAGGTGGAAAACCTGCCGAAGGGGAGCCCATCCTCCTCGGTATCACCAAAGCCTCCATTGAGACCGAAAGTTTTATTTCTGCCGCCTCCTTCCAGGAAACAACACGCGTGCTGACGGATGCTGCCACCCTCGGAAAGATCGATAATCTGCACGGGTTTAAGGAGAACGTTATCATGGGTCACCTCATTCCTGCCGGAACCGGATTGCCGCTTTATCGGAACTTGAAGATCGACACCTTCGGTAACGAATTCGTGTCTGACGACGATTCCGATGAAGAAGTTGGATAAGGGATACTCTTAGTCTTAGTCAATTTTACCGGTTGGGGCAGGCCATTTTGGTGGACCTGCCCTAACTGTTTTTAAAGCCAGCGACCGTGGATGGTCGTTCCTCCGCAAAGCCGCATAAATACTCAGGTTCCGTCGATTCGACGGTTTCGATAATTCAATCCTAAAAATCACCAATTTAATACTTGATTAACCAATGCAGGCTGCTACTTTCCACCTCTTTTCCCAAAAGTTTGTACGATAAGCAATGCCCACTATTAACCAATTAGTCCGTAAAGGCCGGAAAGCCGTCCAGACGAAGTCCAAATCGCCAGCACTGGATTCAAATCCATTTCGCCGTGGAGTTTGCGTTCAAGTAATGACCCGTACTCCTAAAAAACCAAACTCTGCTATCCGGAAAGTTGCCAAGGTTCGTCTTACAAATGGGATCGAAGTCATCGCCTATATTCCCGATGAGGGGCACAATCTTCAGGAGCATAGTATTGTATTGGTGCGAGGAGGTCGTGTGAAAGATCTGCC
>JAPUIL010000807.1 GCA_027297085.1 Verrucomicrobiota bacterium
TGCTCTTTAACGTTCATGTCTGAAATTCCCCCTTTTTCCTAAAGTCGCCTTCATTCATGTAACACTATAGGTAATAGTGTTACATCGGCCTAACTCGCAAATTCTGACACAGAATACCCTATAGTGTATCAATAGCTGTACAGACCTTGCCATCCGTGTCAGGCCATGTATGCGGATATGAGCACAAGCACGGCGCACGAGATGTAAGGAGCGCGGCGCATCACTTCGCCGAACCCTTTGAATTTGCGCTCTGCATGGCGAACGCTCCCTGCAGCAAGCAGCCCCACGCTGACCATCGTCAGGGCAAGCCCAAAACTGTCTAGGATAGCAAACTAATCCCTGGACTAATTAAGTTCTTGGTGTCCAACATGAGATGTAATTTTAATTTTGCTAATATTCGATCGATTCACGGATATCCGTTCAGGAACGAAGATGGTCCGATGTCGATGCCCAAGATAGCGGCTAATATAGTGGCGATGGCGAATATATTGAATCAAGGAACTTATTAATTCTTCTTTCTTGTCAAAGACTTCGACATGGTCATGGCTCCAAAAAGGTACTCGGGTTGTGTTTATTCGTTTCAGACGCAAAGAAAGAAGAGTAAAGGCTTCCTTTTGTTTAGCGTCCGGGGCTTCCACGCGAAATTTGTCTGACTCATTTATGAGAATAAACTTTAGATCTCCTTCCCCCTTTTCTTTATCAAAAACTTCAGGCGAATTTTGTGAACTGTCTCTAACTGCATCTGAGTTTTCAACCAATGCTGGAAGTGTGCTACATCCAACACTGGTTAGCAGTACAGCTAGAATAAGTAATTTCATAGGAATAATTATCTATAGATTAAGCGAGACGAAGTGGAGAAAAATGGTTGTAAAATTTAAATTGCTTTACTTTAGAAATGGAGATTTATGTTCCAGCAATGTTTCTCCGGCCCATCATCATTGCATTAAGCTTTGCTGTTATTCTGCTTTCGGCAGTCTTGCACAGTGATTTTGAAGCAGCTGGATGGATGATCGATCATGAACATGGACATTCTCATCATGAAAACACGCAAACAGATGATTATCCTTTTGTTGATGGCGAACATGAGCCCGTAGTTGCCCGTCAATTGGATGAAGCGGGTCTAATTTCCATTCCAATATTACTGGTACTCGCGGTAATTCCTCTTCTTGGCCTGTTCGAATGGTGTAGTATTAAATTTAGGAAACAGGTATTTAAATACCGCCCAAGGCCACACAAGGCAGAAAACGCCTATCTCAAAATTTGGCAGTTTGTAAGGCGTTGTGCGCCTGAGTCGACAGCTCCACCAGCATTGAACTGAGCTGATTCGCTCTTTGAGAGCGGTCAGAAATGTAATTGAGAATCATCATGCCGCGCTATGCGTAGCTGATTTTTAAATGTCCTTTTTTGGACCTGTAAACTCAACGCTCTGTTCAATGTTAAAACGCCGAAATTTCCTATCTTATTTGTCCCTTTTGGGGGTTCTTACCGGACCCGCTTTGCAAGCGACTGCTCCACTTACTCTTTCAGAAGCGCTAGCCATAGCACTTCAAAAAAATCCAACTCTACAAGTGCATAAATTTGGTGCCAGGATGGCTGAAGCTCGTATCTTGCAAGCGGGCATCAAACCTAATCCAAATCTCTCCGTGGAGTTCGAAAACTTCCTCGGAACCGGAGATTTATCGGGTGTAAAAAGCCTCGAGACAACGTTGCAACTCAGCCAGGTAATCGATCTCGCTGGTTCACGGGCTAAAAGGGTCGAGACTGCAAAAGCTTCATTGGATGTTGCCGATGCGGACTATGAGAATCAACGAATTGAGGTGTTCTCACAAGTTGCTCGCAGGTTTACCGAAAGCGAGGCTGCAGAGCATCGATTGGAGACAGCTCGGAGTGCCCGTGAGCTTAGTGAAAAAATCGTTGATTCTGTTCGTGCCAGGGTCGAAGCCGACCAAACGACGCCCATTGAATTGAATAAGGCTCGTGTAGCTCTGGCGCTCTCGCAGGTGGATGAAGAGCATGCCGAGCACGAACTTGCGGCCAAACGACAATCACTGGCAGCCGCGTTAGGTGAGGTTGAACCGAACTTTGGCGAGATCAGCGGTGATTTGATGACCTTGCCCACTGTTCCTGATTATTCCTCATTGTTCGAACGTTTGGAGAAAAGTCCGGTCCTTTCACGTTACACGGTCGAGGCACGTTGGCGTGAGGCTCAGATCCGGCTTGAACAAAGCCTGCGACGCTCCAGACCTCTATTGAGCGGTGGACTTCGCCGAGTGGAAGCAACAGATGATTTCAGTTTGGTGGCCAGAGTTTCTTTGCCGTTTCAGGTGCACGATCAAACACAAGGCAAAGTTCTTGAATCTCGCGAACGTCGCGCCCGGGTGGATGCTCTGTTCAAAGCCACACGCCTGGAAATGATTTCCACTCTTTTTGCTGTGTATCAGGAAATGATACATGTCCGCACTGTGTTCACTCAATTAAGGGGCGAAATTATTCCTCTTGCTGAGGAAATCTATGAGCTAACCGAACAAGGTTATCTGAAAGGTCGTTACTCACTCCTTGAGATGCAAGACGCCCAACGCTCACTCATCGAGCTTCGTAAGCAGATCGTAGGCAACGCAGAGGCATTCCATATTTACGTTATCGAAATCGAGCGGCTACTCGGAACCCCTCTGATGGGGGATATTCCACGCAACTAATTTTTTTTATTTAATCTGAAACTTCCATGAAATTAAGACTTCCACTTACTATTCTCGCGGTTCTCGCCCTTGGCGGCGCAGCGGCCTTTTTTATAAATCGAACCCATCCCATGCACTACGAAGTCCCGGGTGCCGGGCATGGCGCGGTTGAAGAACCTGAAGAAGTAGTCAAAGGGCTCCACAATGGCAGAATCCTCACGGATGGAGATTTTACCTTGGAATTGGCTATTTATGAGGAGGATGTGCCTCCCGAATTCCGTGCATGGTTCAGCCAAAGTGGTAGCTCCATTTCTCCCGAAGAAGTGGAACTAAGAGTTAAGCTAAGCCGTCCGGGAAACAAGGTGGATACGTTCGCCTTCACTCCGGTGGAAGATTATGCACTTGGAGATTTGGAGGTGGGACAACCGCATTCTTTCAGCTACGAGATTGTAGCGAATTATGCCGGACGTACTCACCGTTGGTCATTCGATGCTCCGGAAATGCAAACGGTCATTGAGACAAATGCCGCTCAAGTCGCTGGCATGGAGGTCGCTACCGCTGGCCCTGCCACACTTGGAGAATCGCTAACTGTTTACGGGCAGGTAAAATTTAATGAGAACAACCTCGCCCGTGCGGAACCTCGTTTCGGTGGCATGATCCTGGAGGCCCGCAAATTGATGGGCGACCCGGTAACAGCAGGGGAAGTGGTTGCTCTTGTCGAAACGAATAAGACGCTCATCACGATCGAAGTGAAGGCGCCCATTGATGGAGTGGTTGTAGAACGCAATGCGACTGCGGGGGAAACCTTATCAGACGGAGCTTCGCTATACACCATAGCGAACTATTCCGAAGTATGGATCGAACTCAATATCCCAAAACGCGATCAGGCCCGAGTTAGGCTTGGGCAGAGCGTGCTCATTCACGCGGATGATGGGGGTGAAGCCGTGGTCGGCGAGATTTCCTGGATTTCGCCCATCACCCATGTTGAGTCTCAGACGGTCCCCGCCCGTGTTGTACTCTCCAATCCCGAAGGCCGCTGGCGGCCAGGTTTGTTCATCAAAGCTGAGATTGCCCTTGGAGAAACGGTTGTAGACGTGGCCGTGAATGAGTCAGGGATACAAAGCCTCTTCGATTTTACCGTTGTTTTTTCCCAACATGGTGACCTTTACCAAGCTCGACCTTTGGAACTGGGTCGTAGAGACGGCGGGTTTGTCGAGGTATTGAAGGGCCTCGAAGCCGGCGAACGCTATGTGGTTGAAAACAGCTTTCTAGTAAAAGCAGACATCGGTAAATCCGGAGCATCGCATGACCATTAAACATAGGAGATCAATTCAATGAACGAGATAACCGCGATCATACAGCCACACACGCTTTCCAAAGTCATGCATGCCTTACGTGAACTTCCCAGCTTTCCTGGAGTTACTCTGCTCGATGCCCATGGCCAAGGTCATGGGCTGGGTGAAGGGGGTGCATTTCGACCAACTGAGGATAGTTTCGCTTTCCATAAGAAAACGCTTCTCCTGATTACCTGTGAAGCGAACCTGACGGAAGAAATTGTCAGAGCCATCGTCCGTACGGCCCACACAGGTAATAAAGGAGACGGTATTATCACGGTTAAGGATGTGAGAAGAACAATTCGTATTCGTACGGGTGAACCTGGTGAACAAGGTCTCTAAGACAATCTAGTCATGCTTGAAATAATTATTCATTTTTCCATCCGCCACCGCTGGCTCGTTCTGGTTGTTACACTAGGTATAGCCGGTATTGGCGTATTCAATTATCAACGACTACCGATTGATGCGGTTCCGGACATTACAAACGTCCAGGTACAGATAAATACGGAAGCTCCGGGATATTCTCCACTGGAAGCGGAGCAACGTATCACCTACCTGATTGAAACCTCAATGGCCGGTCTTCCTCGCCTCGATTACACAAGGTCAGTCTCGCGGTACGGGCTTTCTCAAATAACTGTAGCCTTTAAGGATGGCACGGATATTTACTTTGCCCGTCAACTTGTGAATGAGCGTATCCAGGAAGTGAAGTCCCAACTTCCTTCAGGATTGGAACCAGCCATGGGTCCCATTTCCACAGGGCTTGGCGAAATCTTCATGTTCACCGTCCAGTCGGAAGAAGGTGCTGTAAAGGCAAACGGTTCGCCTTGGACACCGACCGATTTTCGCGAACTGCAGGACTGGGTCGTGAGGCCACAGCTACGCAATCTCAAGGGCGTATCGGAAATCAATACCATTGGCGGCTATGTGAAACAGTATCTGGTAACACCCCATCCCGATCGCATGCTGGCCTACCGGATCTCACTGCAGGACATTATGGCCGCGCTTGCGGAAAACAACAATAATGTAGGGGCTGGGTTTATTGAAAGGTTTGGTGAGCAATACTTGATTCGAGTTCCAGGCCAATTAAAAACCCTTGAGGAAATAAGCCAAGTCCTGGTTGCTCGTCCTGGAGGTCAGCCGATACGCATAGGTGACGTGGCAGACGTAGCTTTCGGTTCTGAATTGCGCACCGGGGCTGCTACGGAGAATGGGCGAGAGGTAGTGCTTGGTACCGTATTTATGCTGATTGGAGAGAACTCTCGTGAGGTTTCTCAACGGGTCGCAGCCAAGTTGGTAGAGGTTAACCGTAGTTTACCGGAAGGTGTTGTGGCGAAAACTGTTTATGATCGAACCGCGCTGGTAGACCGCACCATTGAAACGGTGAAGAATAATTTATTGGAAGGAGCATTGTTAGTCATTGTCATACTATTCCTACTATTGGGAAACTTCCGCGCCGCATTGATTACAGCCGCCGTAATCCCATTGGCTATGCTCTTCACCATCACCGGCATGGTGACTAAAAATGTTTCAGGTAATCTTATGAGCCTCGGTGCGCTCGATTTTGGCCTGATTGTCGATGGTGCAGTTATCATTATCGAAAATTGCTTGCGGCGATTTGGTCACGAGCAACACCGGCTTGATCGCTTATTGACCAAGCCTGAAAGATTTGCCCTGGCCTCTGAGGCAACCGCTGAAGTTATCAAACCCTCCATATTTGGCGTATTCATTATTACCGTGGTTTACATCCCTATTTTCGCACTCACGGGAATTGAGGGTAAGATGTTCCACCCTATGGCATTCACAGTCGTAACGGCTCTCCTCAGTTCGATGGCCCTTTCGATTACGTTCATTCCTGCTGCCGTTGCGATCTTCGTCCGTGGAAAAGTTTCCGAGAAAGACAATATTGCGATCCGTGGTGCCAAATTCCTGTATCGCCCCACTCTGCGTTTCGTTATGTCGGTACGACCGGCGGCAGCGCTTGTCGCTCTTATCCTCATGATTCTTGCCGGGCTCACTGCGACGAAGATGGGTACCGAGTTTATACCCAACTTGGACGAAGGTGATATTGCTCTTCACGCTATTCGAATTCCCGGTACAAGCCTTACGCAAGCGGTGAAAATGCAGACGGAATTGGAAGCCCAGCTTCGCCAGTTTCCAGAAGTTGATAAAGTCTTCGCGAAAATCGGTACGGGCGAGGTCGCCAACGATCCGATGCCACCAAGCGTTGCTGATACTTTTGTGATGTTAAAATCGCGGAGTGAGTGGCCGGATCCAAAAAAAACACGAACTCAGCTATTCGGAGAAATGGAAGCCGTGGTGATTAAGATCCCGGGAAACAATTATGAGTTTCTTCAGCCTATCCAAATGCGTTTTAATGAACTCATAGCAGGTGTGCGTTCTGAAGTCGCGGTAAAGCTCTATGGTGACGATCTTGAGACGCTTATGGCCTCAGGCAAAGAAATCGAGGATATCCTTAAATCGGTCCCTGGAGCGGCGGATGTGAAGTTGGAGCAAACCACCGGTTTGCCGATGTTGACCGTGCAGATTGATCGTGAAGCGTTGTCTCGCTACGGTCTCGCAATGGGAGAAGTACAAACCGTCGTATCAACTGCTTTGGGCGGATCAACGGTTGGCCAAGTCTTCGAAGGAGATCGCCGCTTCGATCTCGTTGTGCGCTGGCCTGAAGATTTGCGGAGCGATATCGAGGCTTTGGGATTGCTTGCTATACCATTGCCAGAAATGGATTCAGCGGCGTCTCAGGTTTTTTCCACATCGATCGGCCTGCTTGAAAGATCCAAAAACACCGCTACCCAATCCTTCGTGCGATTGCGCGATGTAGCCAGTATCGATATAGCGCCGGGGCCGAACCAGATTACCCGCGAAAATGGAAAGCGCCGCGTGGTTGTAACATCCAATGTTCGAGGCCGCGATCTCGGGTCATTCATTACCGAAGTTCAAACACAACTCGAAACGTTAGCGATACCTGCCGGATACTGGCTCGAATACGGAGGTACCTTTGAACAGCTCCAATCCGCATCGCGGCGGCTACAAATTGTGGTGCCTATTGCATTATTCCTCATCTTTGGACTGCTTTTTATGAGCTTCGGAAATGCGCGCGATGCCTTGCTGGTTTTTTCCGGTGTCCCGTTGGCGCTTACGGGCGGTGTATTCGCACTATGGTTACGGGATATTCCGTTTTCGATTTCCGCGAGTATTGGATTCATCGCACTCTCCGGTGTCGCGGTGCTAAATGGCTTGGTGATGATTTCATTCATCAGTTCTTTAAGGGCCGAAGGAAAACCCATTGATGAAGCTGTGGAAGAGGGCTGTCTCACGCGCTTACGACCTGTGTTAATGACGGCACTTGTGGCTAGCTTGGGCTTCGTTCCCATGGCCATAGCTACTGGAGCTGGTGCTGAGGTGCAACGTCCTTTGGCGACCGTCGTCATTGGTGGAATCATCAGTTCCACGCTTCTGACACTTGCTGTGCTACCCGCGCTCTACCGTATGGCGCACCGCGATGGAGATGTGAAGGAAGTCGACGCGTAATAACTTTGGAGAAAAAATACCATGACACCTTTCAATGAATTAATTCAACAAGGGTCGGCTCATGCCTGGCTTTTTATTCCTTCGGCAATCCTTCTTGGAGCGCTTCATGGGATAACAGTGATAGGAAGCCTGACTCGCAAATTCTGACACAGAATACCCTATAGTGTGTCAGCGCCGGAAACGGAGAGGTGAGGGTTTTTCAGCTACTGGTGTTCCTCCATCCAAAGCAAAAGTTCCTTATCGAAAGCGGCTGCTTCCTCGTAATGTGGCCAATGACCGCTCCTTTCGAACACCCGGAAGGTCAGGTCACGAAACATCGGTCTGATGGGATCCCATGAAGACGGCGGCAACCGCGACTATGCGGGCTGGAAGGTGGTTGGCTACCCGGGTCCTCGGCATCAAGCGGGCGGATATACGCCCGGTCAGATGGTGGGAGAAG
>JAPUIL010000808.1 GCA_027297085.1 Verrucomicrobiota bacterium
GGCACCGTGGCGATGCACGGCCTCGTGATCTTCGGCCTCGGGCTTCTGTTTCGGATCGACATACGGACGCTGGCGATAGCTTCGCAGGCCAACGTCGGCGGCCCGGCCTCGGCGATGGCTCTGGCAAGCGCACGCGGCTACATGGATCGCCTGCTGCCGGGCGTGGCGGTGGGGTTGATGGGCTACGCCGTCGGCAACTACCTCGGCTTTGCGGTAGCGTCGCTGATTCGGGGGTGGTTGGGGTAACGGCGCGGCTGTGGCCGACGTTGGATCAGTAACGCCGCGCTTGACCTATCCGTAATCTCACTCATTCAGCATTGCTTTGAGAACTGATCTCGCACACAGGGAATATGGTTTATCTTTCGCGATCTCTTTTTCCAACTCCTTCTTGAGGATCGCCTTTAACGTTGGATTCGTCTCAGCGACATAAGAGTCAGCCAATCCTCGAATCGACTCTATTCGTTCTTTCCTGCGTTCAATAAGCCCCTTACGATTTAATTTGATTCCTTTTTCTGTTAGCTTCCCTCTCCGATTCCCAGCACGGCCCCAAACAAAAGTCCCTACTGAAATCAGAAAATCGGAAGGCTCCTCTTCATACGGGTTAATGAAGGGTAGATCCTCATCATAGGTATGCCTTTTGTTGTTATTGCATGTTGGACATGCCAGACCCAAGTTCTTCCACTCAAACGTCAACTCAGGAAATTTATCTTTAGCTTTGGGCTTTATATGCTCGATATGCTCAGGCGAAACGTGATCAACGGGACTCTCACAATACATACACTTGTCATTGCACTCATACTTCAGGGCACGCTTTACCTCAGACTGGCCGTATTTTCTTTCTAAACTTTCTGGCACCTTTTCATTCTTAAGGATGCAGTCAAGGAGTTGTTTTGTCCAACTCTCTTTGTTCGTAGCCAGGACAGTTGGCTCTGGGCCTTTCCGAAGTCTGATCATCTCTATTGATTCAATGTTTTCCCGATAGCTAACGGCATTAAACTTTCCAGTCCGAGCTTTGCGAGTTCTTCTCGCATCTCGGAAAAGGCCGCTTGCGTCATCTCCTTCTCCGCGTACTTCAAAACGATTTGCTCTAATGCTCTCTCTGCCCAAACTGGCATCGTGAAAGACACTCCAAGCACCTCATGAAGTATTTCCGTTGCTGTTTTGGCTTTACTGACCAAATCCAATACGTAGCGCTCGTTTTGAAACCAGGACAAACTGGCCCTCCTGAAATGGTGGTTCTGGAAAATGGTAACCAACTTGAAAAACGATATTACAACTATTACAATAATTCGATCAAACAGAAGCAACCGGATGAATACTCGTACTCACAATATTGGGAAGCAATAGATCAACATTTGGACGGTATCCCCCAGGTATTCGTTTCGCTGGATGGGATATACAACCAGATCAATATCGGTACGCTGAGGCGACCCGACCAGAGTTACATAATTGAGCATACCGATATCTTCCTTATTGGCAATTCTAAGGACCTGGCAGAATCGAGGAGTCGAACCTCTGCCCCCAAAGAGGGTGACAAAACCGCATGGATGGTGGGTTTCCCAAACTTTGGCTCAACCGGCAGTATCGATCCGTTACCTGGTACCAAAGTTGAAATTGAGAGTTTGAAGCCCATTTTGGAGCGGTCTGGTTATGTCGTGCAAATATTCATGGAGAACGATGCTCGGGAGGAGAATCTCAAACGGGTGTCTAACCCTGACCTACTGCACATAGCCACCCATGGATTTTTCATTCAGAGCCTGGACCTAAGTAAGGAACAGGTATTCGGAATAGACGTCGAGAAGGTTAGTGAGGAGCCACTTTTGCGATCCGGTTTGATGCTGGCTGGAGCGGAAACGGCCTTAAATGGAGAAATTGGTATAGACCTAAGTGGCGATGATAATGGAATCCTGACGGCCCTTGAAGTGGTCACATTGAGTTTGGATAATACCGATATTGTGGTACTAAGCGCCTGTGAAACTGGATTGGGGGATGTGAAAAACGGAGAAGGGGTATATGGTTTGCAGCGGGCTTTTATGGTTGCTGGTGCGCAATCAGTGGTGATGAGCTTGTGGAAAGTGAGTGATCAGGCAACCCAGGAACTCATGACCGACTTTTATGATATTTGGCTAAAAACCGGCAACAAGGCCCAAGCTTTCAAACAAGCCCAGTTGAATCTTAAACGAAGCTATCCACATCCCTACTACTGGGGCGCATTTGTATTGGTCGGGGTTTAGAGGCAAATATCTCTACCGCTGAGTTTCACCTCCTATTGCCAGATTCTTGAGTTCGGATCAAAAATTCCCCGGGGACTTTCGGAAATACTAAAATGTCGCGTAGCTATTTGGCTGTTTCGTCAGCAAATAAAGTGTTAACTTTGAGCATTCAAAAGTCTCCGGATGAGCGATAATATTAAGCACGAATGCGGCATTGCCTTTATTCGATTGCGAAAGCCGCTAGCTTACTACATAGAGAAATATCGTACTCCCACTTACGCGATCAACAAGCTTTATTTGCTCATGGAGAAGCAGCGCAACCGAGGTCAGGATGGGGCGGGAGTTGCAAATATCAAAATCGACATGGAGCCGGGATATAGTTATATCAGTCGTTACCGCTCCGTCGATCCCCAGCCGATCCCAGACATCTTCGATAAGATCCAGAGAAAATTCCGAAAGGCCAAGCTGGAGGGTAAAGAGAAGTTTCATGACGCAGCTTGGCTGAAAAAGAATTATGGATTCACCGGGGAGGTGTGGTTAGGTCATTTGCGGTATGGGACCCTCGGGAAAAACAAGTTGGAGAATATCCACCCAATTCTCAGGCAAAATAACTGGAGAAGCCGCAACCTGGTAGTGGCGGGTAACTTCAACCTCACCAACGTGGACGAATTGTTTCAGATTCTGCTCGATTTAGGTCAAAGTCCAAAAGAGAAAATCGATACGGTAACCGTGCTGGAAAAGATAGGTCATTTTCTTGATGAGGAAAATGATAAAATTTACAAGCAATATAAGGGCAAGCTCCTCAACAATGAGATTTCAAAGCTCATAGAGAAGGAGTTAGATCTTGGGGAGGT
>JAPUIL010000809.1 GCA_027297085.1 Verrucomicrobiota bacterium
CCCTGAGTATTCCAAAGCCCTGTTCGCCGTCTCGGTAGCAGTCTCAATTCCTTTGGGATTGTGTATCTGGGGTACGGGTACGCCTATTAGACAGGCATGCCCGATCGTGGGATATGTCTCCCAAGATCGTTGGGGTGGAAAAGATGATCCCTTTTATATTGGCCTTTTATTTTGCCGTAATCCGGAATGATAAACTGAAAGGCAGCAGGCGGGAAAGGATCGCAGACTCTGACGGCTTATTTCCCACACAGAATACGAGTCTGATCGGGAGTCGGTATCATCATCGTGTCAAAACTTTCCGGTTGATTTGCTCATAACGGGATTTTGCTTCGGCCACTGCTTCGCGGATATCTTCGCCGGATAACTCCACGTGCTGCCGCAACTGTGTGGTATCGGGAACATTGTAAGCAGTGTTTGAAAATCCCCTGCCGACCAAATCCGCAAGTTGCACGCAGTAATGGAGCAAGTGGGTCAAGGGATGGGGGGCTTGCGGCGCCTGTCCGGGATCCACGTGGTAACGGATGATCTCCCGAATTTCTTCTGGAAATTTCATTTCTCTCAGAAAGCGTCCTCCGGCTTCCCCGTAATTAAAACCCACCACCGATTCCTCCCAGTCGGTGACCGGGATGGATGCATCCCAGCGGAGATCAATTTGGAAATACTCCATTAAGTTATTTATGATCACGCGACCCACGTTATGCAGAATGCCCGTCGTGGCTGCCTTCGCCTTGTTCAGTCGAGCTGCCAGGGCCATGGTTTCCATCAGTAATGAGGCGGTCACGCTTTCGGCCCACAGGTCATCCGGGTCCATGCGGTAACTCTCCAGCCTCATGCTACACAGGTTTTGGGACAAAATCAGGGACACTACTTTCAAGACATCGTTGAAGCCGATCCTGGCCAGGGAGGATTCGATATCCGAACATTCACTGGAGGCCGCATAGAAGGAACTGTTGCTGATTTTGATAATATCCGCGGTCAAGGCCGGTTCGCTCTTAATCAATTGGGCCAAGTCGTCCAAGGCTGTATCCGGCTTGTTCAGAAGATTCGAAAGACTCGATAATACGGCAAGGTTCGGGTGGAGCTCTATTACCTGGTTAACTACCTGGTTTACCGCATCGGAAAATTCTTCTTTTCGATTCATACGATCATCCATAAAAGGACGAAAAGGAGATACAATGAGCTAGAAAACATCCTGGAAAATTTTACACTCACTTCAAAATTAAAAGGAAATAAGATGACAAGCCGTAAAACTCCCACTCGAAGAAGTTTATAATTTTCAGAGGGCAAAACGGGTCAAAGCGTAGCGACACCTCAATGCAACGAAGCAAAAATAACAATGTTGAATATTGAACTTGATCATTCTCCGTTGCTTGCGACGGGGTTAAAAAAACACATTGTTCCCCGAAGTCCGTTCTCCCGCATCGCGGGAGATAAAAATGCGTAGATGCTCCGTTGCTTGCGGCGGGGAGTAGCATTTTTAAGGGTATCGGGTTCATTTATTCTCCCACAGAAAATTCTTGTATAGCTTCGCATGGCTCAGCCATAAAAAATCCTGATCTTGAACTTACCGCGTCCATCGAAGCCTTGGCGTATTTGTAATCCTAATCTTAAGGTCTCCCAACAAAAGCGGGGACTTTTTTTATTTACGCCCCAAAGGCTTAGCCTCTTTGCTACAGGTACATTTTTTTTGGAGTCGCCAGTTTGAGAAGGATACTTTCCACTCATACCCAGCTCAAATACTTCGCCGTTCCATCTCGTTTCTAAATAAATGTCTTCTAACTCTCACTCCGCTGAATCGTCATCTCATTCGGATGATGTATCTCTTAAGGAGAAGTTAGCCTATGGAATGGGCGCCCTGCCTCATGAACTGGCGGTCACCGGGGTAAAGTATTTGGGAAATCCCATCTTCAATATCATCCTGCACCTGAGTCCAGTTTTGGTGGGAAACGTCTTTATTATTATTCGTATATGGGATGCGTTCACCGACCCTTTCCTGGGTAACCTCAGCGACAATACACGGTCCAAATGGGGACGAAGAAAACCCTACATCCTATTCGGAGCGATTGGGTCCGGTATCATCTTTACGCTCATCTGGTGGGTACCTAAAAGCATCTACGGAAATGCCCAATTGCTCTTTTGGTATTTTCTGATCTTTGCGTTGATCCACTACACTTTTGTGACGGCCTTTCAGGTACCCTATAACGCTCTGGGTTATGAGATGTCGTCCGATTACCATGGCCGCACCCGGGTATTTGCTTACCGAGCCTTCTTCGCGCAAATCGCAAAGCTCATTCTTCCCTGGCTCTTCTTCCTGTGCCAATTGGAGATTTTCAACAGCGATGCTATGGTGGGTGTTAAATGGGTAGCTGGTACCGCCGGCGTAATTATTATTTTATTTATTCTACCGACCATTCTTAAGGTAAAGGAAGGTAGCGCGAAAAAGGCCGAGAAACAGGAACGAGTTAAACTTCTAAATTCCATAGGTCTCACTCTAAAAAACTCGCCGTTTCGGATTCTAGTATTTCTGACCTTTGTCACTATTTTTGGGTCCAACTTTGCTTTGGCTCTGGGTTACTATGTTAACATCTACTACGTATTCGATGGTGATACCGTTCAAGGGGCGAAGCTGGTAGGTGTTGGAAATACACTAGGAACCATTGTGGCCTTTGCATCCATTCCCATCTTGACTGCGCTATCGGCCAAGATTGGAAAAATCCAGACCTTGGGAATCTGCATCGCAATGTTAGCGATAGGTTCTATCCTGAGTTGGTGGCTCTACACTCCCGAAAATCCTTACCTGCAGTTATACACCTATCCGTTCATGGTTATGGGTGACATGGGATTCTGGCTATTTATTACATCCATGAAAGCTGACATCTGCGATTGGGACGAATGGAAAACCGGTCTGCGCCGTGAAGGTATGTATGGAGCTGCGTCCGGTTGGTTTCAAAAAATGACTCAAGCTATTACCTTTGGAGGAGCCAGTTACCTTCTAGTCTGGATCGGATTCGACGCCGTACTGGAAGGTGACCAAACTGAAAGCACCCTTACCTGGATGCGCCTCATCTATGCGGGCTTACCTGCAATTCTAGCGATACTGGGAATCATTGCCCTGAAGTACTACCCTATGAACGACAAGAAGGCTGCAGAAATCCAGACGGAACTAAAAGCCCGGCGCGCTGAATCGGCCCCGTCTACAGAAACGTAGGGATAAATTGCCGGAAATTGGCACATTTTCAGTCAATCAATTACGTACAGGAACTAATTCGAAATCGTTACTCACAGATCATGCAACGACGTTCCTTTATTAAAATTACCCTGGCAGGGCTGTAATATTATTTGAAGTTCGGGCTACTTTTTGAAATTCAAATACCGGGTCAAATGTTCCTGATCCAGCTCATCGCTGTCACCGTAAGATGCTCTTACCACGGCGAGTTTCTTTTCCAGACCGGCTCTGACCTTCGCGTACCCGGGATTATCATACACGTTCTGCATTTCACTGGGATCTTTCTCTAGATCATAAAGCTCCCAATAGTCCATATCGTGGTAAAAGTGAATGAGCTTATAGCGATCCGTCCTGATGCCGTAATGCCGCATCACACTGTGTTCCGCGGGATACTCATAGTAGGTATAATAGGCGTGATCACGAAACGTTTCTGTCTCGCCGCTCACCACTTTCCGAAACGATTCACCTTGCATGTCATCAGGAATATCAACACCTGCGTAATCCAGAAAAGTAGGCGCGAAATCCAGGTTTTGAACCAACTGGTTCCATTTATTTCCCGGTTTAATTTCTCTTGGATAACGGATTAACATCGGGGTCCTGAATGACTCTTCGTACATAAACCGCTTGTCGAACCATCCGTGCTCGCCGAGGTAAAACCCCTGGTCGGAGGTATAGACCACGATCGTATCTTCCGCCAAACCGTTCTTTTCCAGATAATCCAGAACTTCCCCCACTCCATCGTCTACGGATTGAATACTTCTTAGGTAGTCCTTGATGTAGCGATTGAATTTCCAATGGGCCAATTCCTCGCCCTCCAAATTGGCAGCTTTAAATGCTTTGATAATCGGATCATAGTAAGCATCCCAGGCCGCTTTCTGTTTATCATCCATTCGATCGTATCGGCCTTGAAAATATTCACGGTACTTCGTCTGTAGCTCGCCCTCCTTATCCAACATCTTTAAGTCGTAGACTACATCCATGTGCTCATAGATGCCCATCTCATGATTGGCAGCTGCTGGCCGGCCTTCGTAGTCATCAAAGAAATTCTCCGGCAGTTCGAAAGTTCGGTCATCAAAGAGCGAAAAGTATTTTTCCTCCGGCATCCACGTCCGATGCGGTGCCTTCTGGTGATAAAGTAATAGAAAGGGCTTCTCCTTATCGCGTCCGTTCTCCAGCCAATCCAATGCAATATCGGTGGTAATGTTCGTAACGTAGCCGTGTATCTGTTTTTTCACTCCATTCTCAATGAAATCCGGATTGTAATAACTCCCCTGCCCTGGCAGCACGTTTGAGTAATCGAATCCCTGCGGCAATCCGTTCAAATGGATTTTCCCAACCAAGGCTGTATTGTAACCGGCCCGCTGCAAAATCTTGGCGAAGTTTTCCTGATCCCAGTCAAAGGGCTGCAGGTTATCCACCTTTCCATTCTTGAAACTGTGTTTGCCGGTCAACATCACCGCTCTACTCGGCGCACAAATCGAATTCGTGACTGACCCAAGATTGAACATGCCTCCCTCGGCCGCCAGACGGTCAATATTGGGCGTATTATTCAAACCAAATCCATAAGCACTGACTGCCTGGTAGGCATGGTCATCACTCATGATAAAAACAATGTTCGGTCGTTTTACTTCTGCCGATGAATTCTTTGAAGGTTGGCAGCCAGTAAACAGGGCAGCTCCGAAGACGGCAAATAACAGCGAGTTAAAAAAGGTTCGTTTCATTTCAGGCTCAGGAAGATTATGAGAGCTCAAGGGAAACTGAACGGACCGCATTGTTCAAAACCAAAGTTCTCTTAATTCAACAAATTCGCATGAGCCACTGGATCAATGCGCGGGTCGGAAATAGTGGTGCCATGGTCGTGAGACCATGGATTCGCCGACCCACACATATCTCCGCCCAGATCCTCACATTACCGTAATACTCTTCTCAGTCGGCCGGAATGATCCTGCAGGTTTTGGGTTGCAGCCTCAATATTAGAGAATTATAGCTAAGCATTCGATTCTTTTCTGAATACCCGTCAATCACCCTGCATGATTTTCCCAATGGCCAGCAAAATACCCAAGGCCTACAACTCAAGAGGCATTTTAAACTTCGCTTTGATTTTGCTGGTTGCTGGGTATGCTGTTGCCACGGCCGAGGTCGAACGCATGAACGATCCAGAAAATTTCTGGGCATATCAGCAACTAGCCAAGTCGTCGCCTCCGACTACACAGGACACGCACTGGCCAAGTAATTCGATCGATTACTTTGTTCTAGCGAAACTGGAGAAAAACCAACTGAATCCTTCTCGCGAAGCCAGCAAGGCCGATCTTATTCGCCGGGCTACTTACGATCTACACGGACTTCCGCCTACTCCGGAAGAGGTAGATGCATTTTTAAAAGACCA
>JAPUIL010000081.1 GCA_027297085.1 Verrucomicrobiota bacterium
GGCTGGATGGATGGCTGCCCTGGAACCGCGCATCAAAATGGCGATCGTTTCAGGATGGGCCTATCAGGACATCGCTCTGCGCACCAAGTATTGCACCAAACTTCCCAATCAACGCATGCGTGAACTTATGAATTGGGCCGAATACGCGGCCCTCGCCTCACCTGATTGTGCTGTCAAGATCATGAACGGGGATGCCGACTGGGTCATCGACCGCGAAGACGACAAAAGCGCGTGGTCAGGAATGAGTAAAGCAATCGATAATGCATCAGCCATTTATGAAAGTCTCGGAGCAAAAGGCAAAGTCGAGACCTGGTATGAAGCCGATGGTGGCCATCGCCCCTATTTTGCTTACAAGGAAGCCCTGGAATGGATCCACCACCATTTGGGCACACCAGCTATGTCGCTGGAAGAAATCAGAAATCTTCCCACCATGAACTCCGGTGAATATTGCGACCAGAATGACATCCAGCTAGAGCGCCTCTACGGCACACCACTCCACCAACGGGGAGCCACTCTTCCCGATATCGGCATCCGCCCCACCCCACGCGAGCTGCTTGCCTGCCTGAAACTGGGCGAATTGGGTGGAGATGATTTCACGGTAGAAGGATGGTTGAAACAGATCACCAAGAATCGTCCTGAAAGACGCCAGCGGTAAAACTGCCAAACGTAAAAACTTCGGCCTCGGATTTTTGGAAAAGACTCTGAGTCGAATGTCACTAAGTTAAGCAGCTTATTGATAATTTATCGAAACAAGGCCGGTGTCGGGGTCATTCCTTGCAATCGTGCATGCCACCTGCCCTGAGCTTGTCGAAGGAATGCGGGATTGTGGGTTTGACCCCCTCGAACGGAGATGGACAGAAGATTCGCCTTAACCGGCCTTAACTTAGTGATATTCGATCAGAGATTGGTTTCCAGCCAAGCCCTGAGCTTTTCGGGTTGAAAGCCACCGGGGCCTCGGCCTCCGTCAAAGGCGAGTTCGCCTTTGGTATTGACCACCATGAGCCTGATTGGCCATCCCGACCAGGCCTCCTTGACCTTATTGTCCTCCTTGTCGACCACGATGGGGTACGGAAGATCAAGCAGGTTGTAACACGCGGCGGCGTTTGCCACGCGACTTTTGAAATCGTTCGTTTGCACAAACTTTTTAAGGACATCTTTCCCGTCTTCTTCAATGGTGAGTACGGACTCGGGATGAGCTTCACGGATGTAGACCATGAGAAACTCCGCCTTGTCCTTGTATTTCTCGTAGATGGGAGAAACCTGCGCCACCTTCTGCCGGAATGGCTGGCATGTTATGCTGCCGAAGACGAGCACGACTGGCTTCTCTCCTTCGTAATCAGATAGCGTGACTGCCCCCTTGTTGTCGTAGCGCTCAAGTGTGAAATCGGGAACGAGATCACCTGTTTTAAGAATCTCGGGGTCAAATTCTTCTCGAGCTGCGGGCGCATAGATTTCCCCTTCGACGCCCTTTCTCCCCGGGGTGTTCACGGTGCCGCGACTATTTCGCGTCGGACGCGTGTCGTCGCTGGATCCAAGGAGGCGAGCGACGGCGCGAGCTGGAAGTCGTTCAATCTCGCGGGCGGAGATTTGCCCGTCGCCATCACGATCAACCTGTCGGAGGCGTTGCTTGATCATGGCTGGGATTTCTTTGCCCGTAAGCACACCGTTCTTATCGGCATCAAATTTTTCCAATACGGAGGAAGTTGTGTTCCCGCTTTCTTCGGCGGCACGAAGCTCCGCAACAGGAGTAAAGATTAGACTGATGAAGACTGGTGTGACAAATTGCAAGGCACCAGGGAAAAGAAGATGGAGTGGTTTCATGGATCGTCGTAGAGTTGTGTTCAGTTTGATCGAGGAATAGGACAATAAACACTTTCTCAGTGTCGTCAATCGACATAACCACACCGTACATTTTTAAGAGACTTAAAAGCTGCCTGAGGATGGGAGGAATTTCCTTTCGATCAGAAAAAGAAAAAAATCATTTGATAGTGCGAACAATCCTTGGCTTTCAGGTTACGCGAGGTAACTATCAAACCTGATGAATCGAAATTTCAGCTGGCTTCCAGTTGCGGTGCTCATCGCGGCATTCGGCTTGGCAACATTGGCAGAAACTTCCAATACCCCACCTGTTATCCCGGTAGGATATGACGCAATGCGAATGTGGGATCATTGGGCCTATCAGCGGATTGGTGCACGAGCGTACATGCGTAGCACTTACGATCGGCGGGGCCGCAACGAAACAGCCGATGCTTCGCACTTCCTCTATCAAGCGGCGGAAGATTTTAATGTGACGCTCGATGTTGAAGGAACGGGTATGTTGTATTTTGCCCGCTATAACCATTGGCACGGCAGTCCTTGGCATTACGAAGTCGATGGTACCGATCATATTGTTCAGGAAACAACCACGGCTGACCCGACCAGAAAGTTGAGCGATTCTGTGTTTATCCCGCAGCAGGCGTTTCCCAAACCGCTAGCCTGGACCTACGCAACCACTAAGGGCGCCGACCTGAGTTGGGTGCCGGTGGGATTTCAAAATCATTTTCGCATGGCCTATTCCCGCACTTTCTATGGAACGGGTTACTATATTTATCATCACTACCTGCCAGGCGCACCCCTGTCTCAGACAATCAACGCGTGGAGTCCCAATTCTTTTCCGCCTGCCGATGTTATAGATCTAATCAATCGCTCGGGTAGCGACATCGCACCGACCGTTACATGGGATACTTCAGGCGGCAAAGCCACCGTTGAGCGTGGAGGCGTGGTGAAAGCGAAAAGCGGGAAGACCACTTTGATAGCCAACCTGACCAATGGCCCATCTATGATTCGGGCCCTGTCCTTTTCCGTGCCCCGCGACCGTGCAATTGAATTTGGACGTTGCCGAATCCGGGTAACCTGGGACAACCGGCCTCACGCCTCAATAGAAGGACCGGTCGCACTGTTCTTTGGCGCCGGGACGCTGTACAATCGGGACAACAAAACCCACTTGGTCAAATCGCTGCCCATGAACATTCGCTTCGAAGACGAGCGCGTAAATCTGGCCTGCTATTTCCCAATGCCCTATTTCAAATCGGCCCGCATTGAATTGATTAGCCCCGAGGGAGAAACGATCCACGATGTCCACTGGAAAATAAGGACTCAACCTTTTACTGATCCGGCGAATCACGTGGGTTACTTTCACGCCACATTTGCCGATCACGAAGATCCTGAGCTAGGCCAGGATATGGTTTTTCTGGATACGCGAAAAGAGGAAGGCGGCGGGGAATGGACCGGAAGTTTTGTGGGGACCTCATTCATTTTTTCCGATAACGCCATTCTCCATACTCTCGAGGGAGATCCACGATTCTTTTTTGACGACAGCCAAACACCCCAGGCCTATGGAACCGGCACAGAGGAATGGGGTGGCGGAGGCGACTATTGGGGCGGGCGAACCATGACGCTGCCATTCGCCGGACACCCGGTTGGCGTAGCGCGCGGCAAGCAACCAAAGAATTCTGAAGACCTGATCCATTCAGCTTACCGTTTCCTGCTCGCGGATCTGATGCCATTTGGCAATCGCGCATTGATTCGCTTCGAGCATGGCGCTGTCAATCAATCCACTGAGCATTATCGTTCGATGACCTACTGGTACGGTCTGCCCGGAGCTTCTCTGGTTCTGACCGACGAGCTGGATATCGGGAATGCCGATTCCGAAAAGAAACACGGTTACCAATCGCCCGATGCGTCCCAGCCCTACGAACTGAGTTCGCGATACGAATGGGGGCCCGACCATGTATCCGTCTCAGAGCGCATCGCCCCCCTCTCCTCTCCGAAACATTACGCTGAATTTGAATTCGAGGCAGATGCCAATAAGCGCTACACCATCTGGGCACGCGGAAAATCCGACCGGACCTTTCGATCCCATGCAAGCTGGATTCAATTCGATGAGTTTATCGGAACCAATCGTCTGGGTTCCACTTATCGAGACATCAGTGCCTTGGGCAATTGGGTCGGCGTAGAGGCCAACCAATATGCTTGGGCCAGCGCACGCGCTGACCAGCCTCCTCACACCATTGAGTTCGCCCAGTCCGGAAAACACAAGTTACGCGTGCAACTCAAAAGAGCTCCCCATGTTTTAGATCAGATCTGGTTGAGCACGACCCAACACACCAAGCCGGAATTCCGG
>JAPUIL010000810.1 GCA_027297085.1 Verrucomicrobiota bacterium
TTCACCTCGCGCTCCCATGGTACATCCGGACCCAATCTCAACGATGGAAAGCCCATCAGATTTCGTGGACCTGGACATATCGACGGTCGCACTGTGATAGCAGCAACAGGTATCGGCCAGGAAACAGAAATTGAAGGACCAAATGCCTACATCCTAAGCGAGTTGGGAAGTCGCCACTCGGATAATGCAATCCACTTCCTGGAAGACCATATAGGAAGTATGGATACAAAAGATAAACCTTTCTTTCTTTATTACCCGTCCAATTCGAACCACGCTCCATATACGCCTGATGAAGCTATCAACGGCGTGCCGGTGGCTGGTGCCGCACGAACGAAGTCCGGCAAAGCTATGGATAAGCGTCATGATTTTATTTACGAGAACGACGTAGCTCTGGGACGTTTGATCGACTGGTTGGAGAAATCCGACGATCCACGTAACCCCGGTAAAAAGCTTGTCGAAACAACCCTGGTCATTTTCACCAGTGATAACGGTGCGGAGATAAACAGCGATATCGCGTCTGGACCCTTTCGCAGTCATAAAGGATCCGTCTACGAAGGCGGGCATCGCGTTCCTTTTATTGTGTCCTGGCAAGGTGGTGGTATTGGAGATGGAGATAGAACCACCGATGGGTTGACGAATGATGCTCCTATCGGTTTGCAGGACCTATATGCCACCTTTGCGGAAATCGTTGGAGCAGATTTGCCGGATTTGAGAGCTGGAGAAAAGGGAGCGGAAGACAGTTTCAGTGTTTTGTCTGCCTTTCGTGGAAATCCACTTCCAAACAGACCTCCTCTGTTTTTCAACGATCATAAAGAAGCCAAGGACGATCCCGCCGTTGCAGCCATGCGAATCGATTCGCCCGAGGTGAAGGGGAAAGTATACGAGGGGAAATGGAAACTATTCTTCGACGCGGACCTGTTGCGTGCTGGAGATGCCAATCCGTACGAGTTGTATGATCTGGCAAAGGATCAATGGGAAACCACAAACCTGATAGATAATTCTGAACTGTCACCTCTGGTTGATTACATAACCGCCCAGGCGCTGCTTCATCGAAATTCCGGAGGCCATCGCCTGGCAGAGTTTGCGCCGACAGAAAGCATCACCTTCGATTGGCACGGCGGAGACTTTTCCCCAACGGAAACACGAGGCAGACTTAGTATGAATGTTCGTGGACAAAACGCCCAAAGAAAATTCGGAACCAATGCCAGTGGCTTGGGTATCGAAGGTGGAGGTTCCGCAGATGTGAATTCGGGAGAAGCGATTCTTATTAGTTTCAATCATGATGTGATAATTGAGTCTGCTGCATTGGTAGCAGGCGCAGGCGTCTGTGGTGGATTCTATCAAGTGGGCGATGCTGCTCCCCTGGCCATTTACTGCACCGATGCCGATATCGATGACAGAGACCAGAGTGGCATTCTCAGCGACATTGGCTTACTCAGGGTAGGTGAAACGTTACGCTTAGACAGTAGTCCTCATTTTGGAGTGGAAGCATCAGGTCAATGGCGACTGGGTGCTCTTACTGTTCGTGTATTGAACTGATGGGAATTGTTGAGGATTATTGAAATAGTTTTCGTATAAAATGAATGAATACAGGTATCTGGTTGAAGGATACAGTTTATGTTAAATAGAAAAATAATCATAGTAGCTGTAATTCTATTTTGGGTTTATCTGGCCTATGGGACGGAGCGAATGCCAAACGTCGTCTTAATCATGGCCGACGATCTGGGTGCGGAGACGCTGGCTTGTTATGGAAACTCAGTGTATTCAACACCTGTCCTGGATCAGATGGCTCATGAAGGTGCCCGGTTCAATAATGCATTTTCGACTCCGGTTTGTTCGCCTACACGCGCCATGATTCTGACTGGATTGTATCCGAATCGTACCGGTTTCCTTGAGAGACTCGATAGCCCTTTGGATACAGAAAACATCAACCGGCTGCCGGTTCATCTTAAAACATTCGGCCAGTTGTTTCAGTCGGCGGGGTATGCCACGGCCATTGCGGGAAAATGGCACCTCGGGAGTTTTGAGAAATATCCTGACCAGCCCAAATCTCATGGATTCGATGAGCACTGCCTGTGGACTCAGTATTGGGATGGCACAAAACGTAGCCGTTACTATGCCCCGGATAACTGGGAAAATAGTGAGCATAAAGAGCACGGAAAGGAAACTTTTGGTCCGGACTACTACAGCGATTTTCTTCTCGGTTTTATTGAACGAAACCGCGATCGCCCCTTCCTGGCTTACTACCCGATGAACTTGATTCACGGTCCAATGATAACGCCACCCGGTCTGGAAGAGCTTGCTCAACGAAATTATCCGAATGATTTGGGAGAGAATGAGAGGAAGATGGGGCACATGATCACTTACATGGACATGATCGTGGGCAAGTTTTTAGATAAGCTGAAAGAGATTGGTCAGGAGGAAAACACTTTGGTTATTTTTACCGGTGATAATGGCACCGCCGGCACGGTAAGTCGTTTGGGTGATTTTCATGTCCGTGGTGGTAAACGCACCATGAACGAGGCAGGTACACGTGTTCCGTTTATCGCCCGATGGCCGGGAAAGATTCCTGCCGGTGTGAAGGATTCGTTTTTCACACTCATGG
>JAPUIL010000811.1 GCA_027297085.1 Verrucomicrobiota bacterium
AGCAAGAACCACTTCGTGTTGTCGAATATGGAAAAAATTCTGGATGCGCTGACTCGGGGATTGGATCTGAACATCCTGACACGTGGCTATGGAGTCGAATCTCGCGGCGTGACCGTCAGCTATCAGGCGCAGGCGCCCATGCTCGGACTGGTGCTCCCATCGAATTCGCCAGGCGTGCACACGCTGTGGCTGCCGGTGATACCGATGCAGATCGGGCTGTTACTCAAGCCCGGTCCTCAGGAACCGTGGACGCCCTATCGAATGGCCGCCGCGTTTACCCAAGCCGGTGTACCCAAAGAAGCGATTGCCATTTATCCGGGCGGCGCTGAAATGGGCGCCGAAGTCGTACTCCGCTCAGACCGTACTATGATCTTCGGCGGCACGCCTACGGTTGAACGCTATCTAGGTGACCCGCGCGTTCAAGTGCACGGACCGGGGTTCAGCAAGTTCCTGCTCGGCGACGATGTGGTGGACGATTGGGAGAAGTACATCGACCTGATGGCCGATAGCGTATTTCTGAACAGTGGACGCGGATGTATCAACTGCTCAGGCGTTTGGGCTTCACGCCATACGGAAAAAATTGCAGAAGCTCTGGCTGAGCGATTAGGCCCGGTCGAACCGAAACCGCCTGAAGATCCTGAGGCGAGCCTGGCGGCATTCACGGTACCAGGCATGGCACGAGCCATTTGGAACAGCATCGAAGCCGGCTTGAACGAAGAGGGAGTCGAACATGCCACGGCCAAGTTCGGTGAGCGGCTGGTTGAGCAGGAGCGCTGTGGCTACCTGAGACCGGTTGTGACCCACTGCGACTCACCTGAGCGCGCCATGGCCAGTACCGAATTCATGTTCCCCTTCGTGAGCGTGGTACGCTGCCCGCAAGAGGAGATGCTGAAGCGGATCGGGCCAACCCTGGTAGGCAGTGCCATCACCAATGACAAGCAATTCCACCAGCAGCTCATAAATGCAACCCACATTGATCGTTTGAACTTGGGGCCGGTTGGTACCATACAACTCGATTGGCTGCAACCGCACGAAGGAAACATCGTGGATTTCCTTTTCCGGCCAAGGGCGTTTCAGTCGAAACTAGAGGAAATCGCGAGTTAGCGCGTTTCGCCTTAGCATCGCCGAAGGATGGTTGTCAGCGAACTGGCCGTTGTGGTGGTGTTATTACGATTATTGCTGCCTGAAGATTCAATCCGATACCCCTTGAGGGAAGCATCTACAGGAGAAAGATATCACCTTTTATTGGTGATCGATCCTTTGGATCTTCTGTCATGAATTGTTGAGACCAGTCCAGGAATTCGACGTATTCTTTGGGGCTTAAAACTCGTTCATCCGAAAGGTTGCGCAAAGCTGCAAACTCTTTCCTGAGTTTCTCGGAGTGAGCAGCCTCGAGAAGCTCTCGCTTTTCCTCTTCGCTAAGTTTGGCCATATCTTTTCTGCAACTCGTTTAACTGATCAATCCTGTCGAAGAGACTGAAGTATTCAAGCAATAGTTCCCAGTCAATGGTATCGCCTCGCTTTTTTGCAGCCTTAATAAGCTGAGCCATATCTGAAGATTCCTGTTCCTCTCTTGAGGGATCGTTAACGCTGGCTTGAAGCTTCAGCCCAATCAAATCTTCAGGTGTTAAGGTGTAAATCTTGGTATCACCTGGGAGTGTTTTCTGGACACGACGTTCAAGCATACTCTTGGAAATCTTCCTAAATGCGATCAGTACATCGATTTGACCATAGGGAGCGAGGTCTGAAATATACTGCGCCACGTTTTCGCTTTTATAGGTCCGGCGATAAGCGAATTTCGCTAGAATCGTCTCTGCCTCCGGCAGGTCATCTTCCAGTAAAAGGAAATCCATGTCGACCGTCGCCCGACTGACATCCCATAGGCCCAAGGCAAAGCCTCCAATTACGGCATAGCGAATGCGATTCTCATCGAACTCCTTAAGCAAGGTTGAGACTACCAAATCGAACTCCATCGCATCAAAGAAAACTATTATGGCTTGTCGCATCAAGCTGCAATGCCATCCACCAAATCCTTTAGTGCCTTACTTTTCAAAAACGATCATGTTTGAGAGGTTTTTATGCCGCGATTGATTCTTTGAGCCACGGATTATCACCGATTAAACACGGATTTATTTATTCTCACTACTCGCTTCTTGCTTTCTGGCCTGAGCCTGTCGAATGGCCTCACTTCTAAATAACTATCCGTGGAAATCAGTGTCCATCCGTGGCAAAATTCCTGGTGTTGAATTCTGTTTCGTTAAAATATGTTTCCTTTTGGTTCCGGCTCCGCTGGGTTAGGTTTTAAAGGAGGAGTAAGGGAAGGCTGAATGCTGAAGGAAGAAGTGAAGATTGTTCCGTGGTCCCGAAACGACACATTTACTACCGGCCGAAGGGACACCTAAACGCAGCGCAGCAAGTTTCGAACGTAGTGACACCATCACAACAGACCAGGCCATTTTAATGGAACCGGAACTAATCGAAAATTAACAGATTGATCACGATCCTGATAACGATACCGAAACCGGTTTCAATATCTATTCGTAGGCGAGATATTTCGAGAACATCGGCAGCACCTTCGTCCGAAATCTCTCCGCTTTCTTATCACCGTGCCCGCCATCGTATTCTTCAAATACATGGGGCACATTTTGCTTGGTCAGAATCTCGGAGAACAGTCGGGCTGAATCGATGATTCTGTCTGAGGTGCCGCAATCGAACTGGAGGGCTATTAGCTCACGATAGGGATCTGCGTTCTTCTCTGCCATTTGAACTGGATCGAAGGCTGCCCAGCGTTGTTTGACTTCATCAACCGCACGAAGTTCATCTCCTTCAAGAGCCATGGGGAAATCGGTGTAATAGGGAGGCAAATCAGGATTGGGAGCGAAGGCTACCGAGAATCCCAGCAAGCGTCGAAGCCCATTATCCGATGGCCGTGCGTTCTTCGAGGTCAGGAGCTTTCGCCAGGAGGCCTCATTGCCCATCCCGGTTTTGTGGAAAGCCATTTGGCCGGGACTGGTAGCATAAACAACTCCAAATATGCCAGGATATTTTAGTGAGAGGCAAAGGGTAACTCGGCCACCCATCGAGTGTCCGGTCAGGCCCCGGCTCTCTGGTTTCGCCAGGGTTCGATAGTTCTCGTCCATATAGGTGATAACATCATGGATGATGAAGTCTGCCCAATTTCCGGAAACCGTCGAATTCGCGTATTGGCTTCCTCCATACAGATTCGTGGAGTCGGGTAGGACGACTATCATTTCCTTAATCACTCCCTCAGCAATAAAAGGATCCATTATTTCCTGCATAGGCGCACCATAGAAATTATTCAGATCTCTGCGTCGACCACCGGAATTGTTTCCATGAATGACGTAGATGACAGGATACCGGCGGTCGTTATTCGCCTCGTAACTGGGCGGCAAGTAGACCACAATCTTTCGGTCCGGGGAATCACCCAACAGATTGCCTTCCAATGCCGGACTATGAACGGTTAACCTGAGGAGCTGGCTCTCTTGTCCATACATTGCCGGAAAGGTGAGGCAAGCCGCGATCAGCCAACTACCGATGAATAATATATTTTTCATGATGTTTTTATTGTTCTTCCAGTATTTTTAAAATATCTTCCAACCTCTCCGCAATTCTTTCTGAAAATATCCTCAACGCCATCATGCCGGAGATGATGTTTTGAGTGGTATATATAAACTCGTCTGACGCTCTTAATTCCTCCAGATTGTATCTTATTGTAAGCCCCGTCGATGTGCTATTCTGACCGCAACAACGGTAACAATGTGGTTGTAAATCCGATACAAAATCCGATAATCTCTCTGTCTGATTCTATACTTTTCTTCTCCGGAAATTTTCTTTGCTCCAGGAGGCCTGGGATTTGTGGCCAAACCTCTAATCCGTTCGATTATCCTTTCCGATCGTTTAGAACTCTCCTTGCTTATAACGGTCTATGTGTTTTGTTTTTAGAAATCCTATGAAAAAACTCTCAGTTATTACCTCCGTTCTTTGCTCAATATTAATGAGCAGTCATCTACTGGCGGCTGAAACGCGGCCAAATATCATCTTCATCATGGCGGATGATATGGGGTATGGCGATGTGCAGGCACTTAATCCGAAGTCGAAGATCCCTACGCCCAATTTAAACCGTCTTGCGGAGGAGGGAATGATTTTCACCGATGCGCATTCGCCGTCAGCCGTTTGCACGCCCACGCGTTATGGAGTCATGACAGGTCGTTATTGCTGGCGGAGCAAACTGACTCGTGGAGTGCTGAATGGTTATGGGACACCCTTGATTGAAACAGATCGGCCTACAGTCGCTTCCTTTTTGAAAAACGAAGGTTATGCCACGGGTATCGTGGGTAAATGGCATTTGGGGTTGGGATTTCAGAAAAATGGTGATGAGTGGGACTGGGAGAAAACTTTGGATTACTCACCGATCGATGTGGGATTCGATTACTCGTTGGTGATTCCGGCTTCTTTGGACTTCCCACCGTATGTGTATGTGGAGGGCCATGACATTACCGGTAAGCCGGACCGTATTCATCCCGGTAGTTCTTTCCCGAGATTTTTGCGGAAAGGTGAATTGGGATCCGACTTTTCAATTATCGATTGTCTGGATGAATTGACGAAGAAGGCCGCGGGTTACATCAGTGAACAGGCGAAGAGCGAACAGCCTTTCTTCTTATATTTTCCGTTAACCGCTCCCCACAAGCCGGCCATGCCGCATCCGCGATTTCAGGGAAAGACCGGGCTGGGGCCTTATGGAGATTTTGTGGTCCAGGTAGATTGGACGGTAGGTCAAATTCTGGATGCTATCGATGACGCCGGCATAACTGATAACACCCTGGTTATTTATACCAGTGACAATGGGTCCTACATGTATCGCCAAACCGATCCGGCGCAGGCCGATCATGTAAGCGATGAAACAGTTCAAGCTTTCTACGAGGGTAATCACACCGCGAATGGTCCGCTGCGTGGGACCAAGGCTGACATTTGGGAAGCGGGTCACCGGGTGCCGTTTTTTGTGCGTTGGCCGGGCAAGGTGAAGTCAGGCAGCGTCAGCAATCGGACGATCACTCACACAGATTTCTTTGCCACCGCGGCCGCAGTGGTGGGTGGAAAACTTCCGGATGCAAAGGAAGCCGCTCAGGACAGTTTTAGTTTCCTTCCGCTAATGCTGGGAAATGAAAAGGAATATGATCGTGCGCCTGTGATTCATCACTCAGGTGGAGCCATGTTCGCTATCCGCGACGGTGCCATGAAACTGGTGATGGGTAACGGATCCGGTGGGCGCGAAAAACCATCTGGTAAACGATTTCAACATCCGTGGCAGCTCTTCGAGATAGATAGCGATTTGGGTGAAAGAAAAAATCTTATAGATCAAAAATCGGATGTAGCGCTCACGCTTGAGACTGAGGCTCTTGAAATCATCGCCGCTGGCAGAAGTCGTAAATAGGTGCCTGGGTATTCAGTGAAACAGCTCAAGGCCCAGCTCTATAACAAATCCCGTAGTCGTTCATTTCTATGGAAACTGTCTGTTGGCACTGTTCTTCTTGGAATTGTGTTTGGTTTTCTTTCGAGCTTTTTCGACTTCAAAAGCGACACTACCCTGCAATCCCGTATTGGGTCTTATATTTCCTCAAACTCCTCGGAGTTTACGCAGGTCGACAGTCTTCAAAGTCAAATGACCAAGGTGGTTTTGAACCTTGTTCGAGAATCATTGGAATCTGGCGAACTTGAAACCGAAGAACTGTTAATAGAAATTCCCCACCTGCAATATTGGATACACTCCGAGCAGCATCCTCAATTTGAAGCCCTAATCAGGAAGCACCTGCCCGAGGCCGATGTGAAAATCCTCCTTTTGTTTATAAACGCTCTGAGCGACAAGCCCGAACCGGCAAAAACAAAACTCGAACAACTTGCAACTTCCACACCCACACCCCGCTACGCCAACCAGATACTTGGAATAATCGCCAGTGACGCACAGCTTTACAACAAAGCCTATCCTTATTTTCTCAAAGAAAGTGAATTCCCGGAAGCCCAATGGGCAAGGGAACAGGCGGTACTGAATCGCTTTTACATAAACGATTTTGAAGCTTTAGAAAAACTGGCGAACGATCCGCTTTTCTCAAATGCATTCAAACCCAGGATACGCGCCGAGCTGGCAATCCATAAGCGTGACTGGCTAAATGCCATAAAGTGGATTGCGCTCGGCCAGCTCGCCAGAATCGAAACAGGCATTTTTATCCTGGCGACCATAGGTATGGTTGTTTGGAGCACGATTCTCCTGCAATTGGGTCAGGCAACCCGATTCGATAAATTAACTCCCTTTCTCTGTCTTGGCGCTCTGTTTCTGGGCGTACTAAGCACAACTCTCACATTGTTCTGGATCATCCTCGAAGATTTGTATCTGCCAATATCGGGAGGCGACGACCTCTTCCACAACATAGTTTATTATGTGGCAACTGTAGGGTTGCGCGAAGAAGTCTGCAAACTTCTGTTCTTTCTTCCACTTGCTCCTGTATTGATAAAACGGGGAAACGAAATGGAGTTCCTGCTGGTTGCAAGTTTTGCTGGGCTGGGGTTTGCCTACCAGGAAAATTTCAGCTACCTGTCAGACTCAATGGGAACGGCGTTCACGGCAAGATTTCTGACCGCAAACTTTCTTCACATATCCCTTACCGGCATGAGTGGTTTATTTTTCTGTCGCGCGTGGAGAACCCGTGGATACAGCTATAACGATTTTCTGTATATTTTCGGAATCGCAGTGATCGCCCACGGTCTTTACGACGCGCTTCTCACCTCTCCACTAATGGAGGACGGAGGCTTGTTAGCCATGATCCTGTATATTCTATTTTCTAAATTCTACTTTAAGGAAGCGCACAATCTCCGGCAAAAATCCCACTCCGTTATTAGTCTCACAGGCACCATGGCATTCGGCGTTTCCCTACTCATTGCCAGTTTGCTGGTTTACCTAAGCATTATTCTCAACCTACCCCAGGCCATTCAACTAGCCTTCAGTAGCTTCCTTGGCAGCGCCATTATTCTCTTCATGTTTTTCAGGGAATTCAATGAAAGCCTTGTGGATTAATGCCTCTGCTGCCCGAGTTTTATTTGATGGCGCGGGAGTATTTGTTTTGTCCATACACTACCAGCTCTTGGAATTAGTTCCTTCCTGACAACTCGCATATCCTCTTTTACCTGTTCCTCGCGTTGGATAAATAACGCTTACATTATTCCGCAAACAGAACATGTTCATTCAACACGTTTCCGTCAGGATCATAATGCCTGAAGACGAGCGATGGTTTCCCGTTTTTTCTTGATACGGTTCCTTCCAGAAAACCTCCTACCACATTCAAATAAATATGTTCGGGAAGTTTGTTTTCCTGACTCCAGCCACCGGCATGATCATTGCTTCCCGGTCCACAACTGAATTCAACTACGCCTGTTTCTGCATCTTTTGAAATATACTGCCAGTGCCTGTCCCCGCAAACGGTTACCATGTTTGTTTGCTCACTGATAAATTTTCGGACGAGGTCGCCTTCATGTTTAAAACCAATGTTGGCGTGATTATCATTTTTATTTCCCCGATCGGGACCTACGATGGGCGTTGGACTGATCAGTACTTTGAATGTGGCATCCGAATCTTCAACCGTTGATTTCAACCAATCCATCTGCTCTTTCCCCCAGATTGTCTTTTCAGGCCCATCCGGCATTGGATTGGGGCTTCGGTAATCCCGGCCCTCCATAAGCCAGATCTGGAGGTCCTTACCCCAACGGATTGTCCGGTAAGTTTTTTCGCCCATAGGGACTTCATTCAGGAAAATTTGGGTACCCTGTTCGTAAGTAAATTCTCCCATAAATTTGGTTTCCATTCCGGGGTAGGAATCGTTCATCCAGGTGTCGTGGTCGTCTTTAATAAAGTAGCTCGCCACTTGACGATGATATTCAATGTTGTTTGGAAAACTGTACATTCTATCCCAGTGCCAACGAGCCAGGTCGGCTGTTTTTCCCATTCCGTCGTAATAAACAATATCGCCGGTGTGTACAAAAAACTCAGGATCCAGTTTTAAGGAACTAGGATACAATTTATAGCCTGTTTCACTGTCTGCATCGGGATAAGAAGTTCCGGTAGTAACTATAAAATTCACCGTTGATGGATTATCAGCAGCGGGAGCTGTCTTAAATTTACCTTCCAATGAAGCACTTATCTGCCTGCCTTTTAACG
>JAPUIL010000812.1 GCA_027297085.1 Verrucomicrobiota bacterium
TACAGTGTTTCACTTATGAGCCTAGCCGGTACCTGAGTTTGATGACGAAAACATCAACAGCACGGTCTGTCCACGAGTCCCTAATAAGGTTGCCAAAGCTCTGGGAAGGATCGCTTGGAACATTTGATCCTCTTGTGTAGACCACGAACAAGTCAGACAGAGGAGCAATTTCCCAACGATACCTGGCTTGAAAAACGAGACGGCTGATGGAGAAATCCCGTGATGGTGTCCCGGGCAATGTGGTAACCCGGTCCAGCCTCCCGTCACCCAGGGGAACCTGCCATCGGTCTTGTTCAAATGCTTTGATGCCAATCCATTGTGCGGTAATTCGGAACTGTTGTTTTGCACTGAAGAAAAAATCGGTTTCAATCCTCGGGCGCCAGTTTGTAGCACTGAAGGTCGTAAAATCACGTCCTTCATCGTGGACTAACCAGCCGTCCAGATCTTCGTAACCCAGGTTTAAAATAAAACTAAATCGATCTGTAGGTCGCCAGGTTAATTCCAGATTGTATTCCATCGTGCGGCCGCCAAGGTCTGCACCTGTATAAAACACACCCACACCCAGATTCAGTTTTCTCGCCTTATCGTTGGCCCAGAAAAAGCCTGTCTGCCAGCGGTCGTGAATTCTAAAAGAACCATTACCGTCACTGTTAGTGTCATCCCACCTTTCCGGAAAGTAGTTAAGCTCGGTAAACAGAAATGAGTTATTCCTAAATTCACGGTCTCTAAATGACAAGATACCGCTACGTACGACTTTGCCATCGGTATTGTATTCCTGGCTGACACCGAATTTAGTAAACCGGGATTTGAAATTAGGCAGGTTGGACTCGGTGATCTCATGGAAATAACGCGCCCCAATTGCATCGTTTCTTCGTAGAAAACCGAAATCATTGATATCCAGATCATCGTTGAAATAGTCAAACTCAAAAATATGTTTTCGGCCTTGCTTTGGTGTGTACTTAATATCCAGGAAACCACCAGCGCCTGTGACATCATCTACGTCGCTATAAAGTAGTTGAATATCCGCATTCAAGCGGCCGTCAGATGAAAGGTAATGCCCATCCAGGCCGTGGGTGACAGCGTCTTGCCGGGGATGAGCGACGATGGTGCTGATCCAGCCAACTGACCTTCTGCCACCACCACTCGTGTTTTCATAAAGAAATCGTGTGATACCAAAGTCCCGGCCCACTTGAACTGTGTCAACTTCTGACCCATTGATCGTACCCTTGAGTTTAGTATCGTCCTCGATAGCCGCCAGAACTCCATACCTGAACTTACCGTTTTGCCCGGTCATTTTGACGGCGCCTTGCAACTCGGATGGTTGGTTTTTTTCCAGGTCCGGTAGCTCCAGTCCCGTAATGTCCGGGTCTCTAGGGGGACTGCCAATCCTCCTGGTATTCACAAGGGTAGTGGGAGGGCCTCTATTAAAACGGCCTTGTCTGGCCCGTGGTGAAGTAATAAAAATATCCTGGCCCTCGAGGAAAAATGGTCTTTTTTCGGGAAAGAAGGTTTCGAATGATGTGAGGTTGACAACTACATTATCTGACTCGACGTTGCCGAAATCCGGATTGATAGTTGATGTTAATTGTAGGTTTGAAGAAGGTCGCCAGAAAAAGTCAAAGCCAGCTTTGTAAGTATCCTGTTCGGTAACATTGTCATAGGTCGTTGACGCGTAAGGGTAGAAGGTAAATTGCTGTTTTGGCTCTATTCCCCGAAGTTCCATTTTTTGCAGTCGGGACATAAACACTGATTTTGTCCGGGGCAAGGCGGGCCAACCCCAGCGTTCGTTTTTGTAGGCGACTTCCCGGGAAATATAGAAGCCCATTTCCCGGGTATCGCCATCCACGTCAGGCATTGTCATCATAGACCAGGGGATAAACATTTCTACCGACCAACCTCCTTCGGCGACTGCTGAGGCCCCGCGCCAGGGTCCATCCCACTGTCTGCTGAATTGACGCTCCGGAAGAACAGTACCATCCAATACGGTGCCGCCCAGGTTGATGCCAAACCAGTAGCCGTAAAGTCCCTGGCCGGATGAATCCAGAGTGAGGGAAATATCGTCTCTTAAAATGAACTGATCACGCGAGCTCAATCGTGAAATAAGGGTGTGCTGTTCCTGCTCACTCCAGACACCAACGTAGAGACCCTTGGAGGTGTAGAAGTATCTAATCTGCGTTTCGAGCGGCGCATCCTGCAAGGTGTCGGGTTCGATGATCGCTAGATTGTCGTAGTAAGGGATTGTTTCCCAGAGCGCCTCGTCCAGCACACCATCGATTTTCATCTTGATGTCGGTTTCTTCTAATTTGGGAATACGCAGTGGTTCCGTCGTTGCATCCACAGCGAATGAATGCAAAGAGTAGCCAGCTACCAGGCTGGCAACTAGTAGCGCGGTTGGAAATTTTATAAACGACAAATTATATCCACAATCAGGCTAAATGCCTGATACATCATATTCAGAAATTTGCAAGGAGTTACCCTACACGGCATAACTTCCCACTGCTATGCGCTTATGTTTATTATCCGCTTTGGTTTATTACGGTCGAACCCGACTAGCCTCTGGCGAGCCTGGTGGCAGGTGCCTGAAAGGCTCCGATTTTACTTAAAAAGAAGGCTATAAACTATTGAAATACAAGGAATTCATACAGGATTTATCCCAGATTGCTGGTTTGAAGGTGATCAACACGATCGCCCGTTCTGCCGACTATGTGCTGCGAGAGCGCAGTTATGGAAACAACCCGCGTCATCGATATGATTGTTATCTGCACAAAATCAATATTGGCAATCGACCTAAGATTATATTTTTGTACGGGGGTAATTGGCGAAGTGGTGCTCGCAGGGACTATCGTTTCGTGGCGGATTCGTTTTGTTCCCTGGGGTTTGATGTATTTATCCCGGACTACCGGTTGTATCCGGAAGTGCGTTTTGGCCAGATTCTTGGGGATATCCGGGTTGCTGTTGATGACATCATGGCCAGCATCACCGATGGTCCGATTTTTTTAGTAGGGCATTCAGCCGGTGCGCAGTTGGGCGCATTGCTTACCCTGAACGAGCGCTTACTACAATCGCCCCAGAGAATAACCGGGTTTGTCGGTATGGCTGGTCCATATGATTTTTTCCCATATACTGAAGACTTTCATTGGGAACTGTTTGCGCCTGCAGAAAAATATCCGGAATCCCAGCCGGTAAATTTTGTTCGCCCGGATGCGCCACCTTTATACCTGTTACATGGTAAAGAAGATAAACGGGTGCGCCGTGGCCACTCGAAGAGCCTCATGGAAAAGCAACGGGACGCGGGGGGAGAAGCTAGCAGGAAAGTATATAACGGCATGGGCCATACCGATATTATTGTGTCATTGTCGCGAATTTATCGTGGCAAGAGTGAGGTCCTTCGGGATATTAATCATTTCATCTCGGCAACTGAGGAAATCACGAAGGGTGTATAGTCAAATTTTAATCAAACATTTTTTGGAGAAGGAGGAAGCTGATGGCTTTAAGCGAATCGAGTACTGACG
>JAPUIL010000813.1 GCA_027297085.1 Verrucomicrobiota bacterium
TGCCTGGTCGACATACCCTGTCTGCTCGAGCCGGTAGCAGTATTCGTTTACCTTACAACCAGGAATACCTTCCGGTTGTGATTTATAAACCACATCAATTCCTTCATACTCACCATTTTCCAACTTCTTCTCGAACAAAGATCTTTCTTCAGCTGTTTTCAGGAATCTCAAAAGAGGTTTTTTGTGAAAGAAAGTTGCCCGAAGCTCCTGGGCCCAATGGTCATAATAATCAAGGTAGTCCCAAAATTCCAGGAAGCGCCAAGTGAGCGCATGCCGCCGACCGGTGATTGGGTTAATGAGCCCGGCAGCGACTTTTGAGGCTGCATGCTTGTGACCGTCGTCGACTACAAGAAAGGATTTACCACGTTGCAAGAGATGCAACGCCAACAAACTTCCGGCCAACCCTTGACCCACAATAAGATAATCGGTTTGTACTCTTGATTTCGATTCCATGAATATCGGTTTAGCATTTCAGAACTTCCCCCAGTATCAAAACTGAAAACACAGTTATCTTCTTCTTTCGGTGGGTGCACCTGCTTTCCTTGGATGCAGTAGCGGCAGGCCTTGTTTGGCAGGAGGTCTTCTTTCGCCAATTCGGCTCTTCCGGCCGATGGGATCAACGGTTGATCCTCGGATGCGCTATCTGGCTTGCCTACGTTGCCGACCGGTTATTCGACATTCTTAGCCTCAATACTCAAAAACCCACCACTGAACGACACGCCTATATTCGCGGCCATTGGCGGACCATGGTTGTGATATGGCTCACTGTTTTCATTAGCAGTTTCATTCTTGCATATCTACGGCTGCCAAAGCTCGAATTTATTGGAGGGCTATGGATCACAATTCTTATTAACCTGTATTTCCTAACATTGAGGTTTTCCGGAAAAATCCCTACTCTGGGATCCTTAAAAGAAATCCTGACTGCTACACTGTTCACAATAGGCGTATCCTTTTTCCCATTACTGACGCTGCCGGAGATTCTATTTCAATACCTGTGGCTTCAAGTAATTTTCGGAGTTCTTTGTTTTACGAATGTTCTACTTATCAGCCACTGGGAACATTGGATAGACAGGGGGCAAGAAGAGCACAGTTTAAGCCAAAGAAGCTCTAATCGTTCCACGCTTCTAAAAATCCTGCTGACGAACCTGATCGGTTTGGGACTGGTCATGGCTTTTATGCTCCCAGGTATCTTCTCTTTGGCGTTTCTCATCTCCTCGGCAGGAATTTGTGTATTATACCTCAGAGGGCGTGGAAGCGAAACCGGCAAGCTAAAGTTCCTCATAGACCTCCCCTTGATGTTGCCATTCCTGCTCTTCTTCTTTTTCTAAAACCATGTTACTAAATTTTGAAAACCTGTCAGTCAACGCAGTCTACTACACAATGATTCAAACGATTGTTCCGCGCCCCATTGCATGGGTACTAAGCGAACATGATAATGGCGCTCACAACCTGGCACCCTTTTCCTATTTCAATGGTGTGTCCAGTAACCCGCCTATCGTATCCATTTCCGTGGGACGGAAGGATAATGGTTCTCAAAAAGACACCTGGCATAATATCGAGCAACGCTCCAATTTCGTCATACATATTCCTCATCGCGAACTTGCGGAACAAGTAACTGCTTCAGCTGCCAGCCTGGATGCAGGAGAATCGGAAATCGATTTAATCCGAATGGAAACCACCTCGACTGAAGGCTGGCCCTTACCCCGGCTTTCCGAAGCTCGAATTGCCCTACTCTGCGAACGATTTGCAATCCACGCCTTGGGCGCCGCACCGCAAGGCCTTATTCTGGGCCGTATTATGAGTGCCTACCTTGATGACTCCATAGCCAGCCATGAAGGTAAACGCCTCACAATTAGTGCAAAAAGGCTCGATCCAATCGCGCGACTCGGCGGTAATGATTATGCGACTCTGGGCGATATTTTGACCATCGAGCGGCCAAAATAGAAACCGGGCGCATCCGCTACGGAAGTACGCCCGGCTTACCCGATTTCTGACGGCGGATTTGCTCGAAACCGACCGATTCGAGCGCAAGGATACAAAGCGTGTTGCGTTCATTACTACAGGTAAACAGTTGGTTTAATCCCAGGTCCTGCATCGCGAAAATAACGACATCGTTCAGGTAGGCGATAGACTTACCTGATTTCCAGCAGGTCGGCTCGATCCAGAACAAAAGGTGTCCAATCTCCCCAGTCACAGAATCGCGCTGGATGCTAAATACACCGGAGAGATTTTCTTCAATGTAGAGTGCGAGTATTTGGGGCCCATCTTTCCGGGCCTGATGCAGGCTGCGTTGAATAAGCGACTGCGCACCATTGGAAAAGTAAACATGCGGCATGTTCGACCATTCGGTCATGGCCGGATCATTTACCACACGCTGAAAATCATGGGCGTGGCGCCATTCGAGAGGTTCCAGTCTGGGTTGTATGCGTCGGTTGTTCATGACGTGTATTGGGTTTTAGAAAATAAAAAAACCCGCTCCTTTCCGGGAACGGGTTTCATGAAATTTGTTTTTAATAACTGTTATAGATCAGTCAGATTCATGCCCGCTCCGTGCATCCATTTTTTGGACACAATCACATACGCCACCACGGAAAACGTGGAGGTCGCAAGGAGATGCATGTGGTTATTCAGTATCATTGAAGGCTTCTAAAAAGGCTGCGGAAATCTATAAGTCAATCGCTTTTTGTGTAATAAAATCTATAAAGAATCGGCTAATCGCCGCATGGCTTCGCTGACATTTTCATAACTATTGAAGGCGGACAATCGAATGTGGCCTTCGCCGCATTTTCCAAATCCAGCACCCGGCGTACACACGACACCCGCCTTGTCTAGAAGCATGTCAAATGCATCCCAGGAGTCGCGCTCCATATTGATCCAAATATACGGAGAGTTATCTCCGCCCACACAACTGAAGCCAAATTCCGTAATCTTCTCACGAATAAGCTTGGCGTTGTTTAGATAAAAATCCGTCAATGCGCGTGTCTCAGCCTGCCCTTCTGGAGAGTAGACTGCGGCGGCGGCTTTCTGAACCGGATAGGACGTGCCGTTGAACTTGGTACTTTGCCGGCGCAACCAGAGCGCATGTAATCCTACCGCGTTTCCGGCACTATCCCAGGCAGATAGTTTTTTCGGCACCACGGTATAAGCACAACGGGTTCCGGTAAATCCGGCGTTCTTGGAAAAGCTGCGAAATTCGATGGCTACTTCGTCTGCTCCCTCGACTTCATAGATCGATTGAGGAAGCGACTCATCCCGTATGAAAGCCACATAAGCGGCATCATAAAGAATGATGGCCTTATTTTTCCGGGCATAGTCCACAAACATCTGAAGTTGCTCCTTAGTTGCGGTGGCTCCTGTTGGATTGTTCGGGAAGCAGAGATAAATCAAATCAACCGGTTCACTCGGAAGTGCTGGGAAGTAACCGTTGTCAGGAGTGCATTCCAAATAAACCAGACCCTCGTAACGGTCGTCCACATTTTGACCCGTACGACCAGCCATCACATTCGTATCCACATAGACCGGATAGACAGGATCCGACACGGCAATACGAGCATCACTTGAAAAAAGCTCTTGCATGTTACCTGTATCACACTTGGCACCATCGCTGATAAAAACTTCATCGGCTCCTATTTGAGCTCCGCGGTCCTGAAAGTCCACCTTGGCGATCACTTCCCGAAGAAAACCATAGCCTTGCTCGGGACCATAGCCGCGAAACGACGAGCGATCGG
>JAPUIL010000814.1 GCA_027297085.1 Verrucomicrobiota bacterium
CTCTACTTTCAGCTTATCAGCATGACGGGTTGCAAGTTCTTCGACTCTCTCAGGCTTCAAACCTTTTTGTCTCTGGATCTCACGTAATGTGACTTGATAGCAGCCGTCCCCCACTTCCCCCTTGAATCCCCTTCCACGGCCCTGTAGCTTGGTCAGGCTCAATCACAGGCTCTTTGCATCCAATCATTCTCACACTATTATGAAGCAAGTAAGGTTGAATTTACTGTTTACCCATTTGGCAACAACGACCGGCCAAGGCCAAGAAAGCCGGGTTAAAACCCCGACCTCGGCGGCTGCGCCGCTAAAAAGCAATTTCCTATCAGCCCCCCACAGGCTTTTTTCCGGACTGGACACAGATGAAACACTGCAGTTTCATTGGAGTAGAACTATTAGGTTGCGACTTGTACGCAGATAATACGATATCTATCTTTAGTGAAATGGTAACTGTAAACCCCTTGGACATGGTTCTGCTGGAACCGTTTAATTTCCTTAAAATCGATGTAATCTGCACGGAATTTGACGGTCTTCAGGTCGCATCCAAACAACTAAAAGACCGCGGTATTATAGTTTTCGATAATTCAGATGTCAAAAGCCATCAAGCCGCACAGGAACATTTAAAAAAGGAAGGCTTCTACCGCATCGACTTTTGGGGTCTCATCCCTTCATATTTGTATAAGAATTGCACTTCTATTTACTTCAAAGATCCCTGTATTCTTAAACCAGGTACACTCCCGCACGAGCATAATTCGAGTGTTGGTCTTTCCTGTTCTCAAGCATTGGAACAAGGCAAATGAATTTATCTGACACGGCCTCAGACCTTCAAAAGGCACTACAACGTTTGAGTTCGGACACCTGCTCCCCAGAGGAAAAACTAAAGGTGGGGGCAGCAATCGTAATGGAGTCACATTACGAATGTTACATCGAAGTTATAAAGGCATTGGATCCGCTGCAAAATCTCTTCGCTGACAATCCAATATGGAACTTTTCTCTAGGATTCGCCAAGACCGTGAATGGCATGCCAGAAGATGCAGTCCCGCACCTGTTAAAAACTCTAGCGCATGGTAGTAATCTCCGTGTATACAGAAGCCTCACCTGGGCGTACCTGCAGACGGATGCATTTTCCAAAGCGATATTAGCGAGCGCAGCCGGACTACACAATTTCCCAGAAGACGCCCATTTGATGGGCCTTTCAGAGCTTTCAAAAGTTAGGGCACAAGGAACAGAGACCACTAGCTTTAACTATGGTGGAGCCGAGTATACTTTTAATTTATTTACTTCGAATACCCAGGAAATTGAAGCAGCAATAACCCACAGCCACAGGCAGCTCACAGAAGGCGAAGAACTCCAAATGATCCACGCCCATGTGGGGGAGGTGGATTCGGTTGCAGAGATCGGTTGCCTGGTGGGTAATCATTCAGTTTTTTTTTTAAAAAACCTGAAGCCCGACCGGCTAACAATTATTGACGCCAGTACCACTAGCTTGGAACACGCAAAAAAAAATGTGGATCTGAATCGGGATCCGTCCCGGCCTGTTCAAATCAATTTTATTCACTCTGCAGTAGGAAAGCATGAAGGCACAATTTCTTTCTTGAATACGACAGTGCCGGTAAATTCCTTGGACAATCTTCTAAGGGAACCATTCAAGTTCATCAAGATCGACGTTGATGGAATGGAAATGGAAGTGCTTCAAGGTGTGTCGAATTACTTGGAAACCTACCGCCCGAAAATGATGATCGAGGTGCTGCATTCATTGGCCACTCCCTTCAAAGAATTCCTGAAGACGGCACGTTATCGTGTTATCGCAAGTCAAGACCGATTTAATTATACTAATTTCCTGATAGAGCCCTCAGAATAAGAATATTTCTACCAATTGAACAGTGGAACTATGCGGCTACCAGCCTATTCAGTTTTTCGTAAAATGGCAACGATACCGCGATTAGCAAAATTCCGGTAGCCGGGATTCCTCGCTTCGAGTTGCTCCCGAATTTCCGGAGAAACTGGGAAGAAACTTCTCCACCTCAAACGGGCTTTGTTGAAAATATCGTATTTAGTCTTCGGTCATAAGACGATTGATATGAGGATTGCGGTAAATATGGTAAACCAATTCGGAAGCCGTCTGCCGATCCAATTTTCCGACAAAGTATTCTTCCATCTCAGGCGGACTCATTGCCAAATGACCCCACGATGGAAAGGGTGGTTTACCTTTTTTCCACTGTCGGCCGTAGGCATCCTTTATATCCGGGATATGGTGCCCATCATGACCGGACCAAATCGGAGAAAACATGGTAAAAAGTTTCCCTCCGGGCTGAAGAGCTGCGTGCATGCGTTCCAGAGCTAAACCGAGACGATGTATGTGCTCAAAACAAGCAATCGAAAAGATGCGAGTACATCGCTCCTCCAACACATTCGGTAATTCCTCTACCTTGCCCAGAAGAATTTGGTAAGGATCACTGCAATCTTCGGCAGTTACGTCCGTCAAAAGCTTCGCCGGAGGCTTGTCAGGACGCGTTCCGCCACCATCCTCTGGTAGCGAATTTCAATAATCAAAATCCTCAATCGCCCACCACTGCTTGGCTTCAAGCTCGGTAACAACCAGTCCTTTGGAAGGCAGTCTCCTACCTCCGCAACCCCCACCTCAGCGGCTGCGCCGCTAAAAAGCAAATTCCTAACAGTCATACTTGTTGGTGCAATTGACTTCGCAGGCGGACGAACCTCACGAAGGAAAACAAGGAGCCGGTTCATAGGAGTATACCGATGATCACCAAACACCAGGATTGGAAAGAGGCAGTGACAAAAAGAGCCCCGCAGCCGTGTCCACCGCTGATGAGCGCGTCATTTGCCGTCGT
>JAPUIL010000815.1 GCA_027297085.1 Verrucomicrobiota bacterium
AAGGAACCGGTACTGTATTTGAATAATCCCGACGGCATGAGTACCGAGGTCAGGCGCAAGACGCTCGATCACATCGCGGCCATGAACCAGATGAAGTTTGATGACTATGGCGATCCGGAGATTGAAACCCGCATCTCCCAATACGAGATGGCGTTTCGTATGCAGACCTCAGTACCCGAGCTGACCGATGTCTCGACCGAACCGGAAAGTACCTTCGACCTCTACGGCGAGGATGCCAAACAACCTGGCAGCTATGCCAATAATTGTCTGCTGGCTCGTCGTTTGGCTGAGCGGGGCGTGCGATTTGTTCAGTTGTTTCACCGTGGTTGGGATGCTCATAATAATCTGCCCAGTGTCGTGCAAAGGCAATGTGACGCCACCGACCATGCTACCGCCGGATTAATCCAGGATCTTAAACAACGTGGCATGCTCGACGATACCCTGATTGTATGGGGTGGGGAGTTTGGCCGGACTGTTTACTGCCAGGGTGAGTTAACTCCTGAAAAGTATGGACGTGACCACCATCCCCGTTGCTTCACTATTTTCATGGCTGGCGGAGGTGTGAAGCCCGGCATGAGCTTCGGCGAAACCGATGAGTTCAGTTACAACATAGCAACCGATCCGGTCAGCGTGCACGACCTGCACGCCACTATGCTTCATTTACTTGGAGTGAACCACAAGAAACTCACCTACAAGTTCCAGGGACGGCACTATCGTTTGACTGACGTGCACGGAAAAGTCGTGAAGCCGCTAATCGCCTAGACTGCCTAATAGCTGTATGGACAATCAGCCTATCGGCTAATCCACGATCGCCTGGTAGATCAATGAATGCATTTCTCGTCTCAAGTTATAGGGAGACTGCCTCAGCTGGATCATGGTGACAGCTACGAGATCTTCCTCCGGATCAATCCAAAAAATAGTGCCGGCGGCACCGCCCCAGCTGTAATCGCCGATCGAGCCTGGAGCTCCCGTCAAAGGCACGTTTTTGATAACGCGAAAACCCAAGCCAAATCCGAAATTTGAATGCGGATCGTGGTCGGCGAGTGCGGCTGGTAAATGATCACTTCTCATTAATTCCACCGTCTTGCGACCCAGCAACCTCTGTCCATTGAACACCCCTTCGTTCAACATCATCTGGCAGAACCGCCAGTAATCCTCTGCGGTCGATACCAGCCCTCCACCGCCTGAAAAAAATGTCACTTCTTTTACGAACTTACTGGTATGAGGTGCGTCTCTCAGTTCCATTTTCTTCTTTTCTCTGTTGTAGTTGTAATTGGCGGCGAAGCGATGCTCCTTATCATCGGGCACTTCAAAAAAAGTATCCTGCATGCCCAAGGGATCGAAGATGTGCTGTTGCAGAAACTGATCCAGTGGCATGCCAGAAAGAACTTCCACGAGGTATCCCTGCACGTCTACTGCAACACTATAATGATAACGCTCGCCGGGATGGGTTTGTAACGGGATCTTTGCCAGTTCTTCGATGAATTCCTTGGTTGTTGCTTGGGTGCGTAAGATACCCGCTTCCAGGTAACGTTTGTCTATCACACTGTCACCAAAAAACCCATACGTAAAACCGGCAGTATGCGTGAAAAGATGTTGAATTCTCATTGGCCTTACCGGATCTACTTCGTATCCATCTTCAAGTACCTTCAAATCCTTGAATTGGGGAATATATTTTGTGACAGGATCGTTCAGTTGAAATTTACCTTCCTCGTGCAGCATCATCAAGGCGGCGCTCACGATGGGTTTGGTCATGGAATAAATGCGGACCAGCGTATTTTTTTCCATGGGTTGGTTGGCCTCGATGTCGCGAAGTCCGAAACTTTTAAAATGCACGATTTTTCCGTGCCTTGAAACCAGCGATACAGCCCCTGAAAAATCTCCTTTGTCGATGTGTTGCTGCAATATGTGGTCAATACGGGTCAAGCGGTCCGAGGACATGCCCACCGATTCGGGTTTTGCAAAAGGAAGACTGCCGGATGGTCCCGATGCGTAACCGTTCAGGGTTATGAAAACCAGGGCGATTGCAATTAGGAGTATCTTGATTTTTTTCATAATGAATTGGGGATAAAACGTTTTAATCCCCGAAGTTTTTGTTTGCTGCCTTGCTGTCCAAGAACTTGGTACTGCGACGGGCATGCTGACTGAAAGAAAAACGACATTTGTTATTTAGCATAGAAAAATAAATGTAGGAGGTAGCTTGCTGCCGAACAGATCTGTCTAAGATTAACAAAATCGGCAGCAAGCTACCTCCTACATTTTGATAGACATCCTTTTGTGTAAAAAGAAATGACAAGCACGGCCTGTATTTGATGCATTGTTTTAGCGCCTCATACTTTGCGGTTGTTTTTCGCTTCGTTGTCCTCCAAGGAATTATTCATGAGTATGCCCGCCGACCCAGATAGGACTGGACCAGGCCTGGTGGCCGTTAATCTGGGTGACGCGAAGATAGTAGTAGTCTCCGTGTTGTGGATTGTCGGTATCGAGATACTCAAAATGGTGGCTGATAGGCGGGTCGGATATCACACGTTGTAGAGTGATCGTATCCGTGTAAAAATCATCGATTTCAACTTCGGCGACTGCCTTTCCTGTTTTTCTTAATTGGGATAGAGTAAAAGCTACATTGTGAGCAGGAATATTGGCTGGCGTACGGATACTTGGAGGGGCAGTTGGGTACTCGGTATCAGGTTCAAGCTGAATACGGATTTTGGTTCGGGTGCTTGTATTGGAAAGTTGGAGACCAAGAAAAGTCGGTTCGCCGCGCGTAATAAGAGAAAAATCTACCGATTGGGAATCCAGATCCAAAATAGCGTGTTCACTCAGACGATTTTGGATCGCTCGGCCATCGATGGAATTCAATTTGCCTCCAGTTACTTCGATCTTTCCATGCCAGGTTCGCCACCCGCGGGAAGCATCGCGATTCTCGGGTTCGTTTTCGGAAAAAAAGGAAAGAAGAAATGTGGAGTCGTTTGCGTCCTTCGACTGTATAAGGTCCCTGGATTCGATGACCTCTCCGTTTTTGACAAGCGTTACCGTTTTAATGGGTGCATCGCCGTGAACAAATGCCTTGATGCGCCGCTCTTCAGCGAAATCAGCACGTTGACCCATGGCGGTATCGTTGAGGGTGAAGTCCACCAAAATACGGGCCCCTGTTGTGGCATAAGTCGCCCGGTTTTTCATGGCGTCGAAAATGGCGTCAGTAGTTTTTTCCGGTGCCATTACGGCAGCCAATCCTCCAACTTGAGCCAAACCACGTAACAGCGGAGTGGCATAGCCGGGATGAGACAGGTGGTCGTCGGATGCGGCAATAAATCCAACTTCATGGCCGTGGTCGAGATAGGCCTGCCCGAACCAATCGAAGGTTCCGTGCATGGACATGACTTCGACCAGGTTCTCAAGTCGCGGATCCGAGTGTCTCCAGTCTCCGGGCTGGTGCGCATGGGGGATACTCAGAACGTCATTGGGATCATTCTCCGAGCGGAGGTAATAAAATAGATCCGAGAGCAATGGAGCGCGTTGGGCATTGACCCGTCGGCGGTTATCCGGCGTGCGAAACAGAATGTTATGATGACCGCCCCAAAAACGACTAACGGTCCATTCCCAACCCAGATAGGTGATGAATCGGCCTTCCTCGTGGTATTTCTTAACGTTGTTAACGAGAGTTTGCCATTCGCTGTCGTCCAGCCAGATATCGTGTTCTGTATGCGACAGGAAATCGAGGCGGGCATCGTCGCGACCGAACACCATGAACGCGTCGGGTGTGCCTTGTCCTTCTGCGAATCCGGAATGGCCATGAAGTTCACCCCAATAGATGCGGTGGGCGGGATCGTCCTGCACCCAAACCGGATTGGACGAACCCTGGAATTGGCCATCGGCGGATTCTATTTGGAAATTATAGATGCCGGCCTTATCGATTTTCAAATCCTTGAGAACGGTGATGGCATTGTTGGAAGCCGGAATGTTTCGAATGATGCGGTTGCTGCCGCTCTGTTTAAGCTTAAACGCCGGAATGGAACCGGTGGCTCTATTGTAATAGTTGTCTTCCGCGCGGACGGAGATCTCAAACGACTCTCCGGTTTGAACAACAGATGGAGCGAATCCCTTAACCGCGTGGATAGGCTGACCCACCACTCGATAGGTCTGGATGGGCAGCGAGTAAAAGTTACCATTGGCATCGGG
>JAPUIL010000816.1 GCA_027297085.1 Verrucomicrobiota bacterium
CTTCCTCGCCGTTGAGCTGACTATTGCAGAAATATAATACTCCAATAATTAATACGCTTGAAAGGATGATGGTCATAAAATTTGACATTGTGTGCAAAGTATAACAGAGGTTTTTGCATGACAAGGATTATCACATGCAGAGATTTGTTCGTATAAAAATATATGAATATTCGATTGCTCTTCTGGTTTCTTGTTGTGGCGGCTTGTCATGCTTTTTGTCCGAATGGTGAAGGTATCGAATCGCGTCGTCAGCTCAATGCCGAATTACTCAAGCCGGTTGAGCCAAGAATGGAATTCGATGGTTATCGCACGCAAGTCATCGAAGGTTGGACAGTTCGAGTGAGCGACGGATTACGGAACCAGGCATCTGAGGCAACTGAGAAAGTGACTAAGAATAAGAATTTTGAGTGTTTTATTCCGGTGGTAGATCTGGATGCATGCGAATTACTAGTGAGTGCCTGTCCGTCAAGGCTTTTTGAATACGCTTTTTTGAGATGCCCCTTAGGTGCAGGCTGTGTCTGCCTTCAATCGGTTTTCTCAGGCATACGATCATACCACTAGTAGGGTGTGATTTTCCCTTTGGGACGCTGAAAGATCAAATTATATATCCCGATTGTCGATTCTACTGTTGAATTATTTTCCTTTTAGTCTCCTCATCTTTTTTTGGTGATATGGCAAATCAATCAGACGACCTAGCACTGAGTGTAAAGGATCTCCGAGTTCAGTTTGATACGGATGAAGGGGTGGTTACCGCAGTTGAAAATGTTTCGTTCGATGTGAAACGAGGCAGGGTGCTCGCCATCGTCGGAGAAAGTGGATCAGGAAAAAGTGTTTCGGCATTTTCAATTCTCAGGCTCATCCAAAAACCTGGCCGGATTGTCAATGGGCAGATTCAGTTTCGTCCGGCAGAAGGCAAACCCGTTGATATCGTAGGATTGAGTGATAGAGACCCGTTGCTGTACGATATTCGAGGGGGGTATATCAGCATGATATTTCAGGAACCTATGACTGCTTTGAGTCCTGTTCACACTATCGGCAACCAAATCTGCGAGGCCATATTAGTCCATCAGTCTTTAAGCAAAAAAGAGGCTGAGAAACGAGCGATTGAAATGTTGGCACTAGTGGGCATTTCCGATCCGGAGCAGCGCCTTTTACAATATCCTCATGAGTTTTCCGGAGGAATGCGGCAACGGGTAGTGATTGCCATGGCCTTGGTTTGCAGACCGGAAATCCTGATAGCGGATGAGCCTACAACGGCATTGGACGTCACCATTCAGGCCCAAATTCTTCAATTGATTAAGAAGTTGCAGGAGGAAATGGGCACATCGGTTATTTTCATTACCCATGACTTGGGAGTCGTTGCTCAGATTGCAGATGATGTGGTAGTGATGTACCAGGGACGTATAGTTGAAAAAGGAACGGTAAGGGAAATTTTGAAGGATCCTTTTCATCCTTATACAAAAGGATTATTGGCGGCTATACCCAGTCAGTCGAACCGCGGTAGGCGATTAACCACGGTTGATAAGGTTATTGGCGACCTGGACTTGTCTGCGAATCGCGAACTTAAAATCTTACCAAGCGGAAGAGCAGTGGCTCTTTCGGACAAAGAGATAGCCAAACTTTCCCTGTAGAATAGGTAACCATGGAATCGCAAACTCCCTTACTAAAGGTCAAAAACCTGAAAAAGTATTTTCCGGTTTATGGGCAGGGTCTGGTCAAGAGGCAGATCGATACGATTAAAGCGGTAGATGATGTAAGTTTCGATCTGATGCCCGGCGAGACCCTGGGCCTAGTTGGAGAAAGTGGCTCTGGCAAAACCACCTGCGCCCGTACGATATTAAGGGCATTTAAGCCTACATCGGGGGAGGTTTTGTTTCAGTCACGGCAAGGGGAGGTCGATTTGGCAAAATTGTCAGAGAAAGCGCTCAAGCCTCTTCGTCAGGATATGCAAATGATTTTCCAAGACCCCTTTTCCTCACTCAATCCACGTATGACGGTGAGTGACATAGTCGGGGAGCCACTCATCATTCACAATCTGGCTAAAGGCATGGAGCTGGAAAATCGTGTGAGCGAAATTCTGGAAAAAGTGGGTCTTAGTCCTGAATATCGCACCCGTTATCCTCATGCCTTTTCAGGCGGGCAAAGGCAACGAATCGGGATAGCCCGAGCCTTGATCATGGAGCCTGCGCTTGTAGTAGCTGACGAGGCAGTATCGGCCTTGGATGTATCGGTGCAAGCTCAGGTGATCAATCTTTTGGAGGACCTCCAGGAGGACTTGAATTTAACCTATATCTTTGTCGCCCACGATCTGAGTGTGGTGAGGCACATTTGCAACCGTGTTGCCGTCATGTATAAGGGTAAAATTGTTGAATTGTCAGAGACGGAGGATCTTTTCAATGCCCCCAAACATCCCTACACAAAAATGTTGCTCTCCGCCATCCCCAGTCCTGATCCAGACCAGAAACTTCGACCGATTGCCAGTTTCGAAGAAATTGAATCGGCAAATAATTGTTGAAATCAGTCTGACTGGCACAAGCAGACACTTTCCGGAAGAGGAGAAAGCCAGGTTGGGACTCTGTGAAATGAAATAACTCAATAAATCTGGAAATTTGTTGAAAAAGACCAAGGTTTAGTGTGGTTTTAGAGAATGTTTACTTACATTTCCTGGCGATATTTGAATGGTTTGTTGTTTATTTTTCTTCCGTTCGCAATGCTATCGAACCTAGGTGCCAAAGATTTCAAAGAAATAAACCGTTACGAAGCGCAAGAGGCCAGACAGGGAGTCGCGGTCGACGATGAACACTTTTATGCCATTGGAAATCACTACCTTGGTAAGTACTTAAGAAGCGATGGGAGTAAATTGGCCGAGTGGGCCTGTGAGGAGGGAAAACCTCTGATTCATTTGAACGCCGGTATGATAGTAGGGGACAAACTCTACTGCTCTCATTCAAACTATCCGGGTGTGCCTGCTACCAGTTCCATTGAAATATTCGATACGGCAAATCTGAAGCATATTGGTTCGTATAGTCTAGGCCATGGTTATGGTTCACTCACCTGGATCGACCGCCGGGATGGTAAGTGGTATGCGTGTTTCGCCTTTTATGGCAATCGGGCCAAGGAACCTGGGCGCGATCCAAACTGGACACAAGTGGTGGAATTTGACAATGAGTGGCGGCGATTGCGCGCCTGGACATTTCCACCGGAATTAGTGGAGAAATTTGGCGAATACAGTTGCTCAGGAGGTGCTTTCGGACCCGATGGGCGCCTGTATATAACCGGTCATGATCATCCCGAGCTCTATGTCATCGAATTTCCTGAAGCTGGATCGATATTTCGATGGGTTGACACCCTTTCTATTCCGGCTGAGGGACAAGCCTTCGCCTGGGATACTCTGGAAGAATGGACCTTGTTTACCATTATCAAGGCCGATCGGGTCATTATCGTTTCAAGAGCGAACCATCAGTCTTAGGACTTCAACTTGTCCTATTTGTTGACTGGGATATGAAATAAGGAATTATTTCATACTTATTTCATCTATAGGCTTGCTATTTCAGGAACGCATGGTTGTTTCATGGCATTCTTACCCTGCGGCAGTTAAATGCTGCTCTGTTTCACCGTGAAACAATCTCCATCATTATCTCGATCTGAAAAGCCAACTGTGGCGGATGTGGCTCGCGAGGCGCAAGTAGCCCTCGGAACGGTTTCTCGGGTGCTGAATACTCCGGAATTGGTCACGGATGAAATGCGACGACGCGTAGAGGAAGTAATTGAGCGGCTGGATTACCAACCGCTTAGACGAAGGAACGTAAATACTCAGATGAGTGGATCCTCTGTACAGCGCCGTCGGAGCGGATGTATCGGAGTCTTGCTGGTGGGAATGGATGACTCACTTACTCATTTACCGGTAATATCTGAAGCAATCCATGGCGTCGAGTTGGCGATTGCGGATGCCGATGAGAATTTGATGCTGGCCAACGTGCCGGGAGCGGATCGAATTCCCGCCTTCTTGAGCAAAGGACTTGTGGATGGCCTGGTGATCAAGACCCCACTCTTAGGAGATTGGAAAAAATGCGCATCTAAAGAGTTGATCGAAGCAATCGAGCGGTTTCCCCACGTCTGGTTGATCGGTCAGCCTGAATCGGCAACAGGAGATGTCGTCTCCAGTGACAATGACGAGGGTGCTGGAATTGCCGCGAATTATCTTTTTGCCAGGAATCACCGACGCATTGCTTACCTGCACCCAAGGCCAGGTCAAACCCGTTCCGAGAATTTAAAACACGCGTTTATGATGCACACCCAACGATTGGAAATGGATCTTCAGTTTTTGGAAGGCGAACGGGCTGAAACGGTTCGGTGGCCATTGCCGGCGATCACTCAACCTACAGACCTGGTGCCTTTACTTGATCGATGGGAGGCTCAGTCCGAGTCCAACCGCCCTACTGCACTTGTGGTGGGAGCCGATAGCATCGCGGTGCAATTGTATACCGCGTTGCAGCAACGTGGTCTTCAAGTGGGCAAGGATATCAGTGTGTTGTCATTTAACCATGAGAAACCTCTCGTTATGGGCCTGGAACCATCTCTTACCACCATTGATATCCGAGCGGAAGCCATTGGTCAGCGAGCTATGGATCAACTGCGTTGGAGGATGGATCATGTTGATGATAATATTCCGACCAAAGTCCTCATTGCTCCACGTTTGGTCGAGGGAGGCTCGGTAGCAAATTTGCAGCCGTCACAATAATTTTAATTTATCCCTAGGTATGAAAAAATTGAATACATATTCGATTGCCTTGTTGTCGCTCCTAAATCTAACGCTGCTCCTGACGGCCACGGGCGTTGATGTTGGCCCGCAAACGACTCAAGTTGATAAGGCGGCCTACGCACAGATTTCTTATGTGGATCAGAAAACAGGCGACGACGTAACTGCCGATGGATCTAAGCAAAATCCCTGGGCTTCGATCGTCCATGCCTTGGAGCATT